>JAZNCR010000095.1:0-4741 GCA_045587605.1 Eubacteriales bacterium | reverse complement strand
ATCATATTGTCAGTTTTCGCAATAACAGCGGTTGTGAAACGAACAAACGGTTCGATAAACGAAGTGCATCACCACCCTGTATTACGCCGTATCATAGAGAACAAGGTCGATCCCACATGCACGACGGAGGGCTCATACGATGAGGTCCTTTATTGTGCGGAGTGTGGTGGGGTGGTTTTGCGAACGCACATAAGCATGGGAATGCCTACTCACCAATTTCAAAACGAAAAATGTATCGTTTGCGGCGAAGAGCAGCGAGCGAGAGATTAATTCATAAACAAAGTGACCGTTTTTGTGCGTTTCAGAGGCATCTCTTCTGTCAAGACGTGTCAAGGGAGAGGGAATACCCTCTCCCAACCTTATGCGAATTTTTGTTTGTATTCTTCATCATTCATGATTCATTTTGAAATAATCATGATACAACAAAGCAAGCGGCTGTTCAATACCTTTCGGTAACGAACAACCGCTTTTTCTCTTTTTAGACTGAGTTATTACAGAAAAACCTCGTTGAGCCGCATCATTTGATCTTCGCTCGGCACGCTGAACGGATGTGCTTCTTTGCCGAGTGCTGCGTATTTGTGATTGCCAATCTCATGGTAGGGAAGAAGTTCGATCTTTTTTGGTGCGGGACACGACGCGAGGAAGGCTTTGATCTGTATCATTTCCTCCTCGGTGTCGTTGACGCCCCCGATGATCGGAATGCGTATCCACACGTCTTTTTTTGATGCGAGCAGTTTTTTGAGATTCTCCAGAATCAATTCGTTTCCTGCTCCTGTAAATGTTTTGTGCTTTTCCCTGTCAATGCATTTCACATCGTACAGAAATAAATCGGTGAAGGGAAGAATGCGAAGAAACCGATCGAACGGAACATTTCCTGCGGTATCTACGGCGGTATGAAGCCCGTTCGCCGTGCACACACGGAGCAATTCCTCTAAAAAGTCGATTTGGAGCATACACTCTCCGCCCGAGAAGGTGACACCGCCGTTTGAGGCTTGGTAAAAGGCAGCATCTCTCTGAACCTCCGCCGTCACTTCTTTTGCCGTCATTTGCTTTCCGCAACGCTCGCGCGCGTCTTGAAAGCAGCTGAAATCGGGGTTGTTTTCTTGCCCGATACAGCGTCCGCAGCCGATGCATTTATCCCGGAAAAGCATTTGCTCGATTTGTTCGCTTTGACTTTCGGGATTGTGGCACCAGGCGCAGTGCAGATTACATCCTTTGAAAAAGACGGTCGTGCGGATTCCGGGGCCATCGTCGGTGCATAATCGTTGAATGTTAAATATAGTTCCTGTCATAGGCGGGAATCTCCTCGAATATTCAATGCTCCGTCCGTTCCAGAACGGTTTGCTGCAGTTCCGGGGAGAGGCGGGTGAAATATTGACTGAATCCACCTATTCTGACAACTAAGGATTTGTGATTTTCCGGATGTGCCATTGCGTCAATGATTTCCTCACGGGAGAGGCAGGAAATCTGCAGCTGCATTCCGCCCTTTTCGAAAAAGGCGCAAACCAAAGGCTTTAACACCAGCGGTAAATGCTTTTTTGAAATTCGGATGTTCGTCGTAGGTGTCCCGATTACCCGGTGAAGTCCGAGCTTACTCACGGAATTCAGGAGTGCAGTTGCCCCCTTATGATCGTTTCCGTGGATCGCGCCGAGGGAATCGCAAAGCGGCGCACCGTATGCCCTTCCGTCGGGGGTAGCGGGAATTTTTCTTCCGGCTTTGGCGTAGGTATTAAACTGATTTGCGACGGGATAAAATTTGCCGCGCGGATAACAGGCTCTTTGGTTGAACGCATCAGCAATATCCGCGATCAGCACGGCTCCGACAGAATCGGCGATGTCGTCGTCATTTCCGTAAGAGCGACACCTTTTTGCATGATCAAGAAATTCCGGGTCGCGGGCATCCATCAGCGAAAGAAATGCGTCGGGGGTGTATTGCGTCCTCTCATAAATCAACTCGCGTATGACGTTCAGGGAGTCGATTACGTTGACAACACCGGCGATATTGACACAGCTGTACACATATCTTGCGCCGCCCGCGTTGAATTCCGTGAGGTTGTCGAGACAGTCCTCGACGAGTAAGGTTCTGACGACCGAGGGACGGTAGAGCGCGCGGGTTCTGCGGTATTCATTCAGTCGGTCCAGGGTCTCGGCAACCTCGTCTCGGATGTCCGAAACGAGCCCGCGGTAGAAGTCGTCGTAGCTTGTACGAAGGGGAAGCTCGCGGCGCATATAATTTGAGAAGATCAAGGCGATGTTCATTCCCGCGTCATCCGATCCGACGGCGGACATCCCCTCAAACATGGTTTCGGTACAGCCTCCGAAGGCAAGGTGTTTCAGATGCTCTTCGCGAATTTCGGGCATCAGCCTGCGAATCGTTTCGGTGTACAGTTCAAAATTGTACATTGCGGGCTGTCCGCAGCTTGTGGAAAGGGAGGCTGCGCTTTCTTCCCATACCCAGTCGGGCATATCACGCTTTACCAAAAGCTGCAGGTTGGGGCGTCTTCCGTTATGAATCGCGCGAAGACACATCCGTGTCAAGTCGTTATAATCGGGGCCCAGCGTGCCCGACCAGCCGTTGTTTGCATCCACGTTGCGGAAAAATTCACGGAACAGAGGAACCATATCCTCCCCTTGATAATAGGGGAGGAGGATGCGGTCAAGAGGACCGATGTCATCGCAGCCGTCTATGTAATAAATGAAATTTAAGGAAAGCAGTGCCTCGTATATGGTTGTCGGCGGCGCATAGGGCATTTTTTCAAGTGCGTCGATAAGTGCTTTGGGGGCATTGACGCTCCTCAGATGCTCAACGCAGCGGTTGTGGTAAATTTGTATGCCCTCGAGAAGGATCTGCATCCCGCGGCGAAAATCTCCCTCGGGCAATGCCGCAACGCGCGCTTGGTATCGGTGCAAGCCTTCACGAAGGATGCGCGTGTAATTCGGAAAGGAATGTGTCCAGCCCATTCCGCCGACCTTGTGCGGACTGTCGTTGAATTTCACGACAAGGTCGTACTCCGCTTTCATTAAGGCAAAAGCCCGGGGATCCTTTTCCTTGAGCATGGGGAAATTGATCTGCGTCGTGTTGGCATAATGCGGCTGTACGGCAACCGAATTATCGAAGTGAAACATACATACGCCCGAAGGATACAGCATCCCCCCCTCATACGGCGGAAGCTTGGCGAGCTCGAAGAAACGCTTCAGCGCATTGGCATATCGGGGAATAGGCGATTCGCCTTCGAACTCAAAAAGTCCGGCTGCAAACGGTTCGTTGATGGAAAAAAACAATTCTGAGACTTTCATGCGCGTGTTGTCCTTTCGTCAAGGAATTGAACTGCTTTGATTTTACCACAAAAAATGCGTGTTGTCCATAGGCAAAGCAGATTTCCCCAAACGGGATGCGGCAGATGGCGAATCGGCGGACAATCTGTTTCACGCCGTCGGGGCAATGATCAATATTTATCCTTTACAAGACGAAAATCTTGTGCTATAATGTATCTGTTAAAAAAACTACAAAAATAAAGGAGGCTCAACATGGGTTTCTTAACGGGTAAGACAGCAATTATTACGGGCGCGGGCTTTGCCGCGCTGTCCGACGGCAGATGCGGCTCGATCGGATACGGCATTGCCACCGCATACGCAAAGGAAGGCGCAAATCTCGTCATTACGGGACGCAACGTCGCGAAGCTTGAAAAGGCAAAAGAGGAGCTGGAGAAGCTTTACGGTATCAAGGTGCTGATTCGCTCGGCTGATATTTCGGCAGGCGCGGACAATGAAGCGATCGCAAAGTCTGTGGTTGAGGACACCATCCGCGAATTCGGCAGAATTGACGTGCTCATCAACAATGCACAGGCTTCCGCTTCGGGTGTTACCATTCAGGATCACACTACCGAGCAGTTCGATCTTGCCATTTATTCCGGTCTTTATGCTTCCTTCTTCTATATGAAGGCCTGCTACCCCTACCTCAAGGAAACGCAGGGCAGCATCATCAACTTCGCATCGGGTGCAGGACTCTTCGGCAACTACGGTCAGTGCGCTTATGCAGCGGCAAAGGAAGGCATTCGCGGCCTTTCCCGTGTTGCGGCAACCGAGTGGGCAAAGGACGGCATTAACACCAACGTCGTGTGTCCTCTTGCCTGGACGGCTCAGCTTGAGAACTTTGAGAAGGCATATCCCGAAGCGTGTAAGGCAAACGTGAAAATGCCCCCCGCAGGACATTTCGGTGATCCCGAAACCGAGATCGGCCGCGTCTGCGTTCAGCTCGCTTCTCCCGACTTCAAATATATGAACGGTGAAACGCTCACCCTTGAGGGTGGCATGGGACTTCGTCCCTGAGATGATCAAAAAGGAACTGCCGCACGGCTTGTGCGGCAGTTCCTTTTGCTTTATTCGGTGACGATCGGTGCAGCCTTCGGCTTGGTATGCGAGAGGAGCCATTCGATGAGCTCGTCATTGTACGCATAGTCCCATGCGTTGTGCTTAACGCCGGTCAGATAGGTCAGCTTGGCATTTCCGCCGCACTTGTTGATGCGGGAAACCACGTCAAGGCTGGTGTGGGGCAGAACGCGCTGGTCAATATCGCCGTGGAAGGCCCAAACGGGCATATTGGCAAGAACGTCGCCATACCAGGAGATACCCTCGCCGCAGACGGGAGCGATTGCGGCAAAGCGATCGGGTCTGCCCATTGCCCACGTCCAGGTTGCGCTGCCGCCCATGGACATACCGGTCAGATAGATGCGGTCGGTAT
>JAZNCR010000094.1:0-4072 GCA_045587605.1 Eubacteriales bacterium | reverse complement strand
TCTTCGTCCTCGATCCAGCGCTGGAGGGTCTGGATAACCTTGGCGCCCTTCGGGAGCAGGATGGGCAGACCCTGACCGATCGAATCAACGGTGGTGAAGTATTCAAGCTCGCGGCCGAGCTTGTTGTGGTCGCGCTTGCGTGCCTCCTCAAGCCGGGTCAGGTGTTCCTTGAGCCCGTCCTTGGTCGGGAATGCAGTACCGTAAACGCGCTGGAGCATCTTGTTGTTCTGGTCGCCCTTCCAATATGCGCCGGTGCACTGGGTCAGCTTGAAGGCCTTGATTGCGCCGGTTGCAAACATATGCGGGCCGGCACACAGGTCGGTAAACTCGCCCTGGCGGTAGAAGCTGATGACGGCATCCTCGGGCAGCTCGTTGATGAGCTGAACCTTGTAGGGCTCGTCGAGCTCGGTCATGAGGGCGATCGCCTCGGCGCGGGGGAGCTCAAAGCGCTCGATGCGCAGATTCTCCTTGACGATCTTCTTCATCTCGCCCTCAAGTGCGGTCAGCACCTCGGGAGTGAAGGAGGTCTCGGAATCGAAGTCGTAGTAGAAGCCGCCCTCGATTGCCGGGCCGATGGTCAGCTTGGTTGCGGGGTAAAGGCGCTTGACGGCCTGCGCGAGGACGTGCGCGGCGGTATGACGGAAGACGTGTGCGCCGCCCTCGTCGGCGAAGGTCAGAAGCTTAACGTCGTCGCCCTCGGCGAGGACGCGGGTCAGGGCAGAGAGCTCGCCGTTGACTTCGGCGGCAAGAATTTCGCGGCTGATCAGACCTGCCGCCTGGGCAGCGTCATAAACGCTGACCTTCTCTTCGGCGCAGAAGGGCGCGCCGTTGATCGTAATGTTCATGGAGGTACTTCCTTTCTATAATATGGATTTTGATTAACAAAAAAATCCCGAACATACCGCAGTATGTTCGGGGTGTGGAAAAAAGCACACGGTTCCACCCGAGCGTTTCACTCAGAGAAATGCATGAAATTAAGCAAACGTGTGGTACCGTTACCGTCCCGTGACGTGCCTTGCAGCGATCGGCACGCTCTCTGTGCGCGGGGGTGTGGTGACGACGTGTCACATTCACGGTGTATTATACCGCAGAGGCGGTGTTTTGTCAAGTCCTATTTCCCGATCATCAGAAATTTCCGCTTTTGCGGCGATTATACTCCGAGCGGGGATTGACGATTTCGCGCCAGTCGAGGTCGCCGCGGTC
Source organism: Eubacteriales bacterium (assembly GCA_045587605.1). Lineage (GTDB taxonomy): Bacteria > Bacillota > Clostridia > Oscillospirales > CAG-272 > SIG693. Next base: position 2,869 of record JAZNCR010000094.1, on the reverse strand, counting down.
AAGCGAGCAGACGAGAACCTCGGCCATGGCAATGTTGGTGGCGTAGGGGATATTATAATAATCGCACATCCGCAAAAGCTCGTGATCGGTTTCGTCAATATAATCCTTTTGCCGTGTGTCGCGGAAATAGAGCAGGACGTCAATCTCGTTATACGCGATACGGGAGGCAATTTGCTGCTCTCCGCCGTGCTCGCCGGTCAAAAGGCGCTCGATGTGCAGACCCGTGGCATCGGATATATATTTTGCGGTGATACTGGTCGCACACAGATTATGTTTGCTCAAAATCCCGCAGTAAGCGATGCAGAATTGGGTCATCAATTCTTTTTTCATGTCGTGTGCGATGATCGCGATTTCCATCAGATTATCAAGTCCTTTCTTTTGTTCTGTCGGTTTGAATATGTTATCCCAAAGAGGCGATATTCCGCTTCTCGGGGGAAACGGCAAGGTCAGCGCTCCACCAAACGGCGGCGGCGGACGCGGCGGAACCCGGCGAAGAGGGGAAGACTCTCTCCGCAAAGGCGCGCGGCAAGATTTTCGATTGCACGGGCTGTGTTGCGATCAGCGGACTCGGTGTAGAGCTTGCCCGCCTCCTGCCCCAGCTCAAGTGAGCGATCCTCGGGAATGACCCCGAGAATGGGGGTGCGCGTCATATCAATGATTGTGTTGATGCCGGGACGACTGCCGTTCATAACGGCGTCAATATCGAAACGGTTCAAGATCAGCTTTTGCCCCGGAACTCCCCGGCTGTCAAGCAGGAGTCCGGTTTTTTCGGCACCGCGGATCGCGGCGGGGTGATGCCCGGTCACGATCAGTGCCATATCGGCATTTTGTGCGGCCAGTGTCAGGAGGGAATCCGCACTGCCGGGCGTATCAATCAAAATAAAATCTGCGCCCGTCTCTTTGCCGGCTTTCTGCAGAAGCGTCTCAAAGGAAGCGGTAAATTCGCTGTCAATGAGGGTGCTCGGCTCGTCCTCTCCGAGAAAAGGGGCAGGGAGCAGCTGCAGCAGATCGGTTCGGCGGTCGGTCAGCAGCGCATCGGACAGCTTCGCACGGCCGGCAATGACGTCGCAGAGGTCGTAGAGCACGGTGTCCTCGCAGCCGAAGAGCAGATCAAGCGTGCGATTGGAAAAATCGCAGTCGACGGCAAGCACGCGCTTCCCGCGCAGGGCCAATGCCAGTGCCAGATTGGCGGTGACGGTGGATTTGCCCACACCACCTTTGCAGGAGGTGATGAGGATTGAGACAAATTTACAAGAATTATCCGGCATATTCGCTCTCCTCTGTGCAAATTGCCGGACTAAAATCCGGCTACGAAGTTATTATACCACAAAAAGGGAGATATTGTCAACGGATTTGCCTCTCTTTTTCAAAAAAAGTTTAGCTTGTTAATCAATGACGAAAAATGCATATTTTCGTTTTTCTTCCGTCGGATAATTTGCGCTTTTCTCGGTGCATTTCTCCAAATTCGCGAAAAAATTGCAGGATTTTCCCGAAAATCCGTCATTCTTTTTGAATCCTATTGCATTTTGTTCAAAAATGATGTATAATAAGATTTAATATGAATTTCAGGGGGATTTTGAAATGATCAAAGATATGTATACTCGTCTTGCCGAGTTTGATCCGGCCGTTGCCGATGCGATTCGCGCGGAGTATGACCGTCAGCAGAACGGCATTGAGCTGATCGCATCCGAGAACTTCGTCTCCGAGGCGGTTCTTCTCGCCGCAGGCTCGATCATGACCAATAAATATGCCGAGGGCTATCCGGGCAAGCGTTATTACGGTGGATGCTCCTGCGTGGACGTGGCTGAGAATCTGGCCATCGAGCGTGCAAAGGAGCTCTTCGGTGCCAATTATGCCAACGTCCAGCCGCATAGCGGCGCACAGGCCAACACCGCCGTTTACGTGGCCCTCCTTCAGCCGGGCGACACGGTTATGGGCATGAGCCTGGCACACGGCGGTCACCTGACCCACGGCAGCCCGGTCAATATGTCCGGCCTGTACTTTAATTTCGTTCCCTATGGGGTTGACGATGAAACCCACCGCATTGACTATGATAAATTCGAGCAGCAGGCGCATGAGGTCAAGCCGAAGCTGATCGTTGCGGGCGCATCGGCATATCCGCGCGTGATCGACTTCGAGCGCATGGCCAAGGTCGCGCACGACGTCGGTGCATACCTGATGGTCGACATGGCGCACATCGCAGGGCTCGTTGCAGCAGGTGAGCATCCCTCGCCCGTTCCCTATGCCGATATCGTGACGACTACGACGCACAAGACCCTGCGCGGTCCGCGCGGCGGCCTCATCCTCGCCCGTGACGAAGAGAAGTTCGGCAAGCTGCTCAACAAGGGAATTTTCCCCGGCACGCAGGGCGGTCCTCTGATGCACATCATCGCCGCCAAGGCCGTTTGCTTCGGCGAAGCACTCAAGCCCGAATTCAAGGCTTATCAGGAGCAGATCGTAAAGAATGCAAGGGTCCTTGCAAAAACCCTTCTTGACGAGGGCTTTGACCTTGTTTCAGGCGGTACGGACAACCATCTTATGCTTCTTGACCTCCGCCCCTTCGGAATTACGGGTAAGGAGCTTGAAAAGCGCCTTGACGAGTGCTATATCACAGTTAATAAGAACGCCATCCCCAACGACCCCGAAAAGCCCTTTGTTACAAGCGGTATCCGTATCGGTACAGCAGCGGTAACCTCAAGAGGCTTCGAGGCTCAGGATATGATTGATATTGCAGAATATATCAAGCTTGCCGCAACAGATTTTGAAAACAGCAAGGATTATATTATCGAAAATGTTGCAAGAATCTGCGATAAATATCCCTTATATAATGACTAATTTTTAATAGTTCATTTCTCAAAAAGAATTATAC
>JAZNCR010000093.1:0-2262 GCA_045587605.1 Eubacteriales bacterium | reverse complement strand
CTCCTCCCGCACCCTCTCAATCATTTCCACCAGCTTCACCTCAACCTCCTCCCGCGTCTCGGCATACACATTATGCTTCACGCGCTTGCCGTTGGCGTGTGTCGGCGAGAAGCTGCCCTCGTAGAGGTGATCGTTGATCTTGTAAATGCACCCGCTGCCGGATTTGCGGATCTTGCCTTTGTAAGGGGTGAACGGTTCATTCGGCCCTTTTGCCGGTTCCTCGGCGGGCTTCTCCGGCGGCGGTACGGTCGAAGGCTCACATTTACCAATGCCTCGCTCGATATTCTCCGCTGCCCTGACTTCCATCTCTGCCGTGCGGTGCGAATAGATGTCCAGCATGGTTGTCGCCGAGACGTGTCCGATGGTCGCCGACAGGTTTTTCACATCCATGCCGTTGGCAATTGCCATCGTTGCGAAGGTGTGGCGCAGATCGTGGAAGCGGATGTCGGGCAGTCCCGCCGCCTTTAGAATCGACTTCAGTTTTCCGTATGCCGTACTCGGGTTCATCGGTTTTCCCGGCTCCAACAGAGTCGGAAAGCCCCAATCATTCAGCGCACATTCCTTTCGCTCGGTGAGAATTCGGAGTGTACTTGCCGGCAGACGGATGATATGCTACAATACAAACAACCTCCCGCGACCGTGCATTACAAACGATTTCATGGGAGGTATTTATGACCACAGAACTGACCATAGATGGCCTCGGAGCGAACGGAGGCCGCGCACACGAGAGTGTCAAAGAGCACAAAAGCGGCTCTTTTCCGGACTTGGAAATCGTAAAACGAACAGGCGGAAATGATGCATGATTTCTCAAATTCCAAGCATTTCACTTGAGGATTTCTCCTAAAACTTTATGCAGCAGAAATGTGATATCATCACAGAACAAGAATAAAAGCTGTGCTATAATAAAGCCACAATAAGAAAAAGGAGGACTGTACAATGTCTGCTATCCATCTCAACAATCAAAATTTCAAAAATGAAGTTCTGCATTCCGACAAGCCCGTACTGCTTGACTTCTGGGCACCCTGGTGCGGTCCCTGCCGCATGGTACTTCCCATTGTGGAAGAAATCGCAAAGGAACGAAACGATATCAAAGTCGGCAAAATCAACGTGGACGAACAGCCCGAGCTTGCCGCACAGTTCGGTGTCATGAGCATCCCGACGCTGGTAGTCATCAAAGACGGAAAGATCGTCAATCAGGCAATGGGTGCAAGACCCAAGAGCGCGATTCTTGCCATGCTGTGATGATAGATAATACAAAATCATGGAGGTACAAAATGGGATTCTTCGATTTTCTGAAACAGTCCGACATCAATCAGGGCGTTAAGCAATATAAGAGCACATCCGGAGCCATTCTGCTGGATGTCCGTACCTCTGAAGAATATGCCGAAGGACACATCCCCGGTGGGAGAAATCTTCCTCTGCAGAATATTGACAAAGCGTCGGTTATCGTGGATAATAAAGATACCCCACTGTTCGTTCACTGTCTTTCCGGCGCAAGAAGCCGTCAGGCGGCAGCGGTGCTGAAACAGATGGGATACACAAACGTAACCAACATCGGCGGCATTGCCGATTATCACGGAAAGGTGGAGCGATAAGATGAAAGTTGTAATCGTTGGCGGCGTAGCAGGCGGAGCAACGGCTGCCGCACGAATCCGAAGGCTCGATGAAAAGGCAGAGATCGTGGTTTTTGAGCGCTCGGGATATATTTCTTATGCCAACTGCGGACTGCCGTACTATATCGGCGACGTGATTACCGATGCCGAGGAGCTGACACTTCAGACTCCCGAAAGCTTTGATTCGCGCTTTCGTGTGAATATGAAAGTTCGCCACGAGGTGACGGCGATTCATCCCGACAGAAAGACCGTGACGGTGAAAAATCTCGAAACCGGGGAAGAATTTGAAGAAAGCTATGATAAACTCATTCTTTCGCCCGGAGCAAAGCCGACACAGCCCCGTTTTCCGGGTACAGACCTTGATAAGGTGTTTACACTTCGTACCGTGGAGGATACGCTTCGGATCAAGAATTATATCAATGAAAATCACCCCAAATCGGCGGTGCTGGCAGGCGGCGGCTTTATCGGTCTTGAACTTGCGGAAAATCTGCGTGAGCTGGGGATGGATGTTACCGTCGTTGAATACGCCAAGCAGCTGATGACTCCCTTTGACTCGGATATGGCGGCTTTCATCCATAATGAGATGAGAAAGCACGGCGTAAAGCTTGTGCTCGGTCGTGCGGTGGAGGGCTTGGAAGAAGCAGACGGC
>JAZNCR010000092.1:0-10060 GCA_045587605.1 Eubacteriales bacterium | reverse complement strand
CGTGACGGAGGGATTGTTACCAGCCTAATGTATCGCTGTAACGAAAAATTTTCGCATTCTGCTGTTCGTTTCGTTTACAATCCCTCAGTCGCCTTCGGCGACAGCTCCGAGGTTGCTTTGCAACCTCGCGGCGCAAGCACCAACACTTCTGCACAAGGGAGCCTTAGGCACATAATCGCTTTCCTCTTATCTCTTTCTGTTTTCTGCTCATCGGCAATAGCCTTTTTTGAACCCCGCCACTATGGCGGGGTTTTCATAATACAAAAAGGGTGCCGTGCCAGTCGGCACAGCACCCTTGTGCTTTTTGCTATTCGGTCATCAGCCGACGATTGCGCTCTCCTGCGCTTCCTCGGCAGACTCGGTCAAGCCGGCAGGCTCAACGTCGATCGCACGGTAGGAGGCAAGGCCCGTACCGGCAGGAATAAGTTTACCGATAATGACGTTTTCCTTGAGTCCGCGCAGATGGTCAACCTTACCCTTGATCGCGGCCTCGGTGAGCACCTTGGTCGTTTCCTGGAAGGATGCGGCAGACATAAAGGATTCGGTCTGCAAAGCAGCCTTGGTAATACCGAGCAGAACGGGATCGGCAGTGGCGAGGAGCAGATCACGCTCGCCTGCGTCGATACGCGCCTGAATGCGGTTGTTCTCTTCCTCAAACTCGCTCACGTCAACGACCGAGCCGGTCAGGAGGCTGGTATCACCCGACTCGTCGATGCGCACCTTACGGGTCATCTGACGGGCAATGATTTCGATATGCTTATCGTTGATTTCAACCGACTGTGTGCGGTAAACGCGCTGGACTTCCTTGATGATATAATCGTAAACCGCGTCAAGGCCGTTGATAGCAAGCAGATCGGCAGGGCTGATGTCGCCTTCGGTCAGTGCCTGGCCGCGGCCGATGCGCTGTCCCTCCTCAACCAGCATACGCATACCGTAAGGAATCTGGTACTTGACCTCTTCCCCGGTCTCCTCACTGGTGAGGACAATCTCATGAACGCGCTTAACGTCATAGATGTGGACAATACCGCTGTGCGCGGAAACGACGGCAGTCTTCTTGGGACGGCGTGCCTCGAAGATCTCTTCGACGCGGGGCAGACCCTGCGTGATGTTGGCACCTGCGATACCACCGGTATGGAAGGTACGCATCGTCAGCTGGGTACCCGGCTCACCAATCGACTGTGCGGCGATGATACCGACTGCTTCGCCTTCATTTACGCGGCGTCCGGTTGCAAGGTCAGCACCGTAGCAATGTGCGCAGATACCGTGCTTGGCATGGCACTGCAGCAGCGTGCGGATATAAACCTTCTCAATACCGGCTTCGGTAATCTTCTTAACCTCTGCCTCGCCGAGCATCGTATCGTCTTCGGCAATGACCGATCCGTCACGCGGGTCGATAACCGGACCGATGGTGTAGCGGCCGAGGATTCTGTCCTTGAGCGGCTCGATAACATCGTCGCCGTCGTAGATCGCGCTGACCCATGCGCCCTTGGTGGTATCGCACTTGTCCTCGCGAACGATGACTTCCTGCGAGACGTCGACCAGACGGCGGGTAAGGTAGCCCGAGTCTGCCGTACGAAGTGCGGTATCAGACAGCGATTTACGCGAACCACGGGCACCGATGAAGTACTCGAGGATATTCAGACCTTCACGGAAGTTCGACTTGATGGGAAGCTCCATGGTTTTACCGCTGGTTGCAAACATCAGGCCGCGCATGCCGGCGAGCTGACGCATCTGCGCGATCGAACCACGGGCACCCGAATCCGCCATGATCTTAATCGGGTTATGCTTGTCAAAGGCGTTCTGCAGGGCGGCCGTAACGTCGTCGGTGGTCTGGTTCCAGACGCGGACAACGCTCTGATAACGCTCGTCCTCGGAGAGCTCACCGCGCTGGAAGTGGCGGGTAATGCTGTCGACCTTCTTCTGTGCCTCTGCAATATACGTCTGCTTCTCGGGCGGAATGGTCATATCGTATACCGAGATCGAGAGCGACGCACGGGTGGAATACTTATATCCCATCTCCTTGATCGCGTCAAGCATATTGGCGCAGACTGCGGCACCGTGCTTCTTGATGCAGCGGTCAACGATATTCTTGAGCTCCTTTTTCTTGGTGACGAACATAATCTCGAGATCGAATTCCTTCTCGGGATCGGTGCGGTCAACAAAGCCGAGGTCCTGCGGCAGGGGGGCGTTGAAGATCAGACGGCCGAGGGTGGCGTCAATGATCTTGCTCTTCTCTACCCCGTCAACCGTCTTGGTCACGCGGATCTTGATGGGAGCATGGAGGCCGAGCTGCTTATTTTCATAAGCCATCATGGCCTCGTTGAAGTCGCGATATACGTTTCCTTCACCCGGCTCGCCCTCTTTGAGCATCGTCAGGTAGTAGGAACCGAGGATCATATCCTGCGAAGGAACCGCTACGGCAGTACCGTCTGCGGGCTTGAGCAGGTTGTTGGCGGACAGCATGAGGAATCTTGCCTCAGCCTGTGCCTCTGCAGACAGCGGGACGTGAACCGGCATCTGGTCGCCGTCGAAGTCGGCGTTGAATGCGGTACAAACCAGCGGGTGCAGTTTAATTGCGCGTCCTTCGACCAGAACAGGCTCGAAGGCCTGGATGGACAGACGGTGCAGGGTCGGCGCGCGGTTCAGAAGAACCGGATGCTCCTTGATGACGTTCTCGAGTGCGTCCCAAACCTCGGGATTGACCTTCTCGACCTTCTTCTTTGCTTCCTTGATATTCGATGCCTTCTGCATCTCAACCAGGCGCTTCATGACGAAGGGCTTGAAGAGCTCGAGAGCCATTTCCTTCGGCAGGCCGCACTGATAGATCTTGAGGTTCGGGCCGACGACGATAACCGAACGGCCGGAATAGTCAACGCGCTTACCCAGCAGGTTCTGACGGAAGCGGCCCTGCTTACCGCGCAGCATCTCGGAGAGAGACTTGAGCGGACGGTTGTTGGGACCGGTAACCGGCTTGCCGCGGCGGCCGTTGTCGATGAGGGCATCGACTGCCTCCTGCAGCATACGCTTTTCATTACGGATAATGATATTGGGTGCGCGCAGCTCCATCAGCTTCTTGAGGCGGTTATTACGGTTAATGACACGGCGATAGAGATCGTTGAGGTCGGAGGAGGCAAAGCGGCCGCCGTCGAGCTGAACCATCGGACGGATCTCGGGCGGAATAACCGGAACAACGTCAAGAATCATCCACTCGGGACGGTTGCCCGAGCGGCGGAAGGACTCAATTACCTCAAGGCGCTTGATAATACGGGTCTTCTTCTGACCCGATGCCGAACGAAGCTCGGTCTTGAGCTGCTCGGCCAGGGCTTCAATATCAATCTCACGCAGAAGCTCACGAACAGCCTCCGCACCCATGCCGACGCGGAAGTCGTTCTCATACTTCTCATAATATGCGCGATATTCGGTGTCCTTGAGCAGCTGTCCCTTGGCCAGGGGCGTGCTGCCGGGATCAAGCACGATATACTGTGCAAAATAAAGTACGCGCTCAAGCTGCTTGGGCGAAATATCCAAAACCAAACCCATACGGGAGGGGATGGCGCGGAAATACCAAATATGCGACACGGGAGCGGCAAGCTCGATGTGTCCCATGCGCTCACGGCGAACCTTCTTGGTGGTTACTTCGACACCGCACTTCTCGCAGACCTTGCCCTTATAGCGGACACGCTTGTACTTTCCGCAAAGGCACTCCCAGTCCTTAGTCGGGCCAAAAATGCGCTCGCAGAAAAGTCCCTGCGGCTCTGCTTTGAGGGTGCGGTAGTTGATCGTTTCGGGCTTGGTGACCTCGCCCGACGACCACGAACGAATCATCTCAGGAGACGCCAGACCAATTTTTATAGAATCAAATTCGATATGCTCCACAGCAATTCTCCTTGTTCAAATTAATCAAAATCAGGCTCAAAGTCATCGGGGTCCGCAGAGAAGAAGCCTTCGTCATCATCCTCGGGATCCTTCTCGGTAAAGGAATCGAAAATTTCTTCGGTTTCAACGACCTCACCGACGTCCGATTCGGACACGTAGTTCGGCGGCTCAAGCTCGTCATCGCAGAGCGAGGAGAGCTGGATTTCTTCACCGTTCTTATCCAGAACACGGATGTCAAGTGCGAGCGACTGAAGCTCCTTAACCAGAACCTTAAAGGACTCAGGCACACCCGGCGTGGGGATATTCTGCCCCTTGACGATCGCCTCGTAAGCCTTTACGCGGCCAGTAACGTCGTCCGACTTAACCGTAAGAATTTCCTGCAGCGTGTATGCGGCACCGTATGCCTCAAGTGCCCAAACCTCCATCTCACCGAAGCGCTGTCCGCCGAACTGGGCTTTACCGCCGAGCGGCTGCTGCGTGACGAGCGAGTAGGGACCGGTGGAACGTGCATGGATCTTATCGTCAACCAGGTGATGGAGCTTAAGATAGTACATGACACCGACCGTAACGGGGTTATCGAAGGGCTCGCCGGTACGACCATCATAAAGGATAGTCTTACCGTCAATGACCTCGCGCTTCTCTTCCCCGGTGACGGGATCGACAACGGTGCGGGTCTCCTTACCGTCGCAGTTCTCACCCGGCAGGACGGGACGCCACATATTGGCATCCTTCATGCACTGAAGAATGTCATGCTCGTCAGCACCGTCAAAGACGGGCGTCATAATCTTCCAGCCCAGCTTGCGGGCAGCAAGACCAAGATGAACCTCGAGCACCTGACCGATATTCATTCGGGAAGGAACACCGAGCGGGTTGAGAACGATATCAAGCGGCGTACCGTCTGCGAGGAAAGGCATATCCTCGGGCGGCAGAATACGGGACACGACACCCTTGTTACCGTGGCGGCCTGCCATCTTATCGCCGACAGAAATCTTACGCTTCTGGGCAATGTAGATGCGGACGTCCTTGTTGACGCCTGCAGGCAGCTCGTCGCCGTTTTCACGGGAGAAAACCTTAACGTCAACGATGATACCCGATTCGCCGTGCGGGACGCGGAGCGAGGTATCGCGGACCTCACGCGCCTTCTCACCGAAGATGGCGCGGAGCAGGCGCTCCTCTGCCGTCAGCTCGGTCTCGCCCTTGGGCGTTACCTTACCGACGAGAATGTCACCGGCACGCACCTCGGTACCCTTCTTGATGATACCTTCGGCATCAAGATCCTTGAGTGCGTCGTCACCGTCGTTGGGGATCTCGCGGGTAATTTCTTCCGGCCCGAGCTTGGTATCGCGGGCTTCGTGGGTATATTCCTCAATGTGAAGCGAGGTATAAACGTCATCACGGACCAGGCGCTCGTTGAGCAGAACCGCGTCCTCGTAGTTATAGCCTTCCCAGGTCATGAAGCCGATGAGGGCATTCTTACCCAGCGAAATCTCACCCTTGGAGGTAGCGGGACCGTCGGCGATGACCTGTCCGGCCTCAACCTTATCTCCACGGGAAACGATAGGACGCTGGTTAACACAGGTACCCTGGTTGGTACGCTTGAATTTAATCAGATAGTAGGTATCCTTATGACCGTCCTCGCAGCGGATCACGATCTCATCAGCCGATACCTTCTCCACGTAACCGCCCTCGCGTGCCAGCACAACGACGCCCGAGTCAACGGCAGCCTTGTATTCCATACCGGTACCGACAATCGGAGAGTCGGTCACCATCAGCGGAACAGCCTGCTTCTGCATGTTCGAGCCCATGAGTGCACGGGAGTTGTCATCGTTCTCAAGGAACGGGATGCTTGCGGTAGCAACCGATACGACCATCTTGGGCGAAACGTCCATGAAGTCGATCTTGGATGCATCAATTTCAATGATCTCCGCCTTGTCACGCGCGGTAACACGGCGGTTAACGAAACGGTTGTTCTCGTCCAGCGGCTCGTTTGCCTGTGCAACGACGTAATTGTCCTCAACGTCTGCCGTCATATAGACGATCTCGTTGGTGACAACGCCGGTCTCCTTATCCACACGGCGATAGGGAGCCTCGATGAAGCCGTAATCGCTGATGCGGGCATAGGAGGAAAGATACGAAATCAGACCGATGTTCGGTCCTTCGGGCGTCTCGATGGGACACATACGGCCGTAGTGCGTATAGTGTACGTCACGAACCTCGAAGGAGGCACGGTCACGGGTAAGACCGCCGGGACCGAGTGCAGAAAGACGGCGCTTATGCGTCAGCTCGGCCAGGGGGTTGATCTGGTCCATAAACTGAGACAGAGGAGACGAACCAAAGAACTCACGAATCACCGTAGCAACGGGACGGATGTTCACCAGTGCCTGAGGCGTGAGGTTTTCGTTATCCTGCGTCGTCATGCGCTCCTTGACGATCTTATCCATACGGGAGAAGCCGATGCGGAGCTGATTCTGCAGAAGCTCGCCGACCGAACGGAGACGGCGGTTGCCGAGATGGTCGATATCATCCACGGTACCGATGTCATGGGTCAGGCAGAGCAGATAGTTAATGGATGCAAAAATATCATCCTTGGTAATATGCTTGGGGCAGAGCTCGGTCGAACGGCGGCGGCAGGCTTCCTTGACCGCGTCAAGATCACCCGCACACTCCTCGAGAATATCGAGAAGCACCGGGATCTTAACCCGCTCGCTGCAGCCATACTCCTTGAGCGAAAAGCCGAGGATCAGCTCAGGCTCAATGGTATTGTTGCCAAACACCTTCACCTCGGAGCCGTTATCCAGAGACAGATATACCTCGTTAACTGCGTTCTTTTCAATCAGCGCAGCTGCGTCTGCATCGATCTTGGTGCCGGCAGTGAGGATTACCTCACCGGTCAGCACGCTGATAACGTCACGGGAAAGCGTATGTCCCTTGATACGGCGGGGCAGAGATGCCTTCTTATCAAATTTAAAGCGGCCGACGGGCGCAATATCGTAGCGCTTGGGATCAAAGAAGAGGTTATTGATCAGGATCTGTGCAGACTCGACCAGCGGAGGCTCACCGGGACGCAGCTTCTTATAGATCTCTTTGAGTGCTTCATCACCGATCGAGGTCTTGTTCTCGACGGCCAGCGTCTCACACTCATCCTTGTCCAGCGTCACGTTGAGCTTCTTCTCATCACCGAACATTGCGGCAATCTCATCACGGGACTCAACGCCGAGTGCGCGGATGAGCACGGTGATCGGCAGCTTGCGGTTCTTATCGATCCGCACGTAGAACACGTCATTGATGTCGGTCTCGTATTCAAGCCATGCACCGCGATAAGGAATCACCTGTGCCGTATAGGTGCGCTTGCCCGTTTTGTCCATTTCGCTTGCGTAGTACATACCCGGCGAACGGATGATCTGCGACACGATAACACGCTCAGCACCGTTAATGACAAAGGTACCGTTATCGGTCATCAGCGGGAAATCACCCATATAGATCTCCGACTGCTTAACCTCACCCGTCTGCTTGTTGGAAAGACGCACGTCTACCTTGAGGGGGGCGGCGTAATTTACGTCGCGCTCCTTGCACTCCTCAACCGAATACTTCGGCTTGGAATCAATCGAATAGGACACAAAGTCAATCGACAGATTGCCCGAAAAATCGGTAATCGGAGAGACATCGCGCAATACTTCCATCAGACCCTCACGAAGGAACCATTCGAAGGACTTCTTCTGGATCTCAATGAGATTGGGCATTTCGAGTGCTTCGTCAATCTTCGAAAAGCTCATTCTGGTATTGGTACCAAGCTTTTGCGGTTTGACCATAAATACAATCACTCCATTCAATGTATAATCGCGCCGTCCCGCAGGGACGCCGCTGCCGAACCATGGGGGATGCGGCAGGATTTTCGGGGTTTATGCGATACATCATCATATCGGAACGAATAATTGCTTCCCCCCATATGCGCAGAATAAGCAATTATAATGCAGTATAATATTGTATCATATCTTCAATGGCTTGTCAAGCAATTTTTTGCATTTTTTTGTATTTTCCCAAAATCTTTTCAATTCCGTGTATAATTTGCGGAAAAGATACGTTTTTGCGCAAAAACGGGGGGAAGATAGCCGCAATAAAACAAACGTTCTCCCGCAGGCGAGGGCAACCGGCCGCGGGAGAACACTTATTATATATTGAAAATAATCAATAACTGATTCAATTCAAAATCAATCAAAATAGCCTTCTGCGTAGAGCAGCTCGGCAATCAGAACCGCGCCGCCGGCTGCGCCGCGCAGCGTATTGTGCGAGAGACCCACAAATTTGTAATCATAAAGACCTGCGGGATCCTCGCGCAGACGGCCCGCCGTCACGCCCATACCGCCGTAGATATCACGATCCAGGTTAACCTGCGGACGGTTGTCTTCCTCAAAGTAGGTAATAAATTGTTCGGGTGCGTGCGGAAGCTTCAATTCCTGCGGGCGGCCGGAGAAATTCTTCCATGCGTCAAGAATCTCTTCCTTGGTCGGCTTCTCGGCGAACTTTACGAATACAGCCGCCGTATGTCCGTCGGTAACCGGGACACGAATGCACTGCGTGGTGATCACAGGGGCATCTGCCTTTACGATTTCACCGTTCTGTACGCTGCCCCAGATACGCAGAGGCTCCTGCTCACTCTTCTCTTCCTCGCCTCCGATAAACGGGATCACGTTATCAATCATCTCGGGCCATTCGCGGAAGGTCTTCCCCGCGCCCGAAATTGCCTGGTAGGTGGTTGCAACAATTTCAGTCGGCTTAAATTTGAGCAGGGGGGTAAGCATCGGCACATAGCTCTGAATCGAACAGTTGGGCTTTACGGCAATAAAGCCGCGCTTGGTACCGAGACGCTTGCGCTGGCTTTCAATGACCGCCAGATGCTCGGGATTAATTTCCGGCACAACCATCGGCACATCGGGCGTCCAGCGGTGCGCGGAATTGTTCGATACAACAGGAATCTCCGCCTTGGCGTACGCCTCTTCAAGGGCTCTGATCTCGTCCTTCTTCATGTCCACCGCACAGAACACCATCTCGCACAGCTGCGCCATTTCATCAATCTTCGATGCGTCGTGGACAATCATCTTACGATAGCAGTCCGGCATGGGCGTCTTCAGCTTCCAGCGGTCACCAACCGCATCTTCATACGTACGTCCGGCCGAGCGCGCACTGGCAGCAAGGGCGGTTACCTCAAAAAAAGGATGATTTTCAAGCAGCGTCAAAAAGCGCTGACCGACCATACCGGTCGCACCGACGACTCCGACTTTTTTCTTTGCGTTCATTGTCTTCACTCCGTTTTTTATATTCTATGATAAATCATATGCAAAACCGCAATCGCCCGCCATTTCGCAGCCACGACGGGTGTTCTCATGCATTATATCATATTTTTTCTCCCAAATCAAGGGTTATTCTGCAATTTTTTCTCACTTCTGTTGCATTTTCCTTTATTTTTCAAAACAAAAAAGCGGAGGAGCCTCATTTGAGGCTCCTCATATAAACCTGAGATCAGTTTTCCGGCTCAATCAAACCGTACGCGCCGTCCTTACGGCAATAAACGACGCTCGTCTTGCCCGTTGCATCATTGATAAACACAAAGAACTGATGCCCCAGAAGATTCATCTGCAGAATTGCTTCCTCAACCGACATCGGCTTGAAGTTGAAGGTTTTTGTCCGAATACGGAATTCGGGCTCTTCGTCAACCTCTTCTTCGGGATATTCAGACAGAAATGCGCCCGAGCGGAGCCTCTTCTCAAGACGGGTCTTGTTCTTACGCAGCTGACGTTCGATGGCTTCCATCGTGCGGTCGAGCGCGATTTGGAAGGTCTCTTCCTCGGCTTCCGCACGGCAGATCATCGAGCCTGCCGTAATCGTAACTTCAAGATTCTTGTTGTTTCGTTTGCGGCTGAAAGTGACTGTCGCCAGTGCTTCGTCGCCGAAGAACTTGTCAAATTTCGCAAGCTTCTTCTCGACCATTTCGCGCTGGTCGTCTCTGACATTAAGCTGTCTGCCAACGATTGTAATTTTCATAACAGTACCACCTTTTCTTGAAGTTTCGGAGGTTCTGAGAGGACCGGAAACACGCTCCCCTCATCCTCTGTCTTTATTATAACACATTTCTCTGCAAAAATAAATAGTTTTTTTGAAATTTATTTTATTTTTTTGTTAAAGTTGC
>JAZNCR010000091.1:0-8256 GCA_045587605.1 Eubacteriales bacterium | reverse complement strand
AATTTCATCACACAACTCCTTGGCTCACAGAACGACATGGCTACGATCCGACTTCATAGAGGGCTTTCCTTCTTTGACCGATGTTTATCAGGGAACGCGTCCGGGAAATATAACCGTTCCGTTGTATATCCTGCCCGAGGGACATTTGGACAACTGTAAATACATAACGTGGAACGTATCTTCCGCGTCAAATCAAAGCATAGCGGATATGTATGACCGGGCGTGGGCACATATTCGTGTATATGTCCCTACAAAAGAATAGTCGGCGCGCCGCAAATCGGAACGCAATCGATAAAATCAGAAAAGCACTCACGGAGAAAGATATTCTCGGTGAGTGCTTTGTTTTCCGATCAGGGCTCAGGCTGCCGCATCCAGCATATTTTCAATAAAAATCCCGTACCCCTTCGTCGGGTCGTTGATCAGCACATGGGTCACTGCACCCACCAGCTTGCCGTCCTGAATGATCGGACTGCCCGCCATTCCCTGGATGATGCCGCCTGTTTTTCCAAGAAGAGCGGGGTCCACGACTTTGATGACAAAGCTTTTGGAGCCGACTGCCGTTTGGTTGATGGACGAGATTTCAACCTCGTATTTCTGTGGGCCGCCTTCATCGAGCGTGCACCAGATATACGCCTTTCCGTCTCGGATTTCGTCCTTGAGCGCGATGGGCATTGCCTCCTCGGGAATGTTATCGGGAAGCTGACTGAGCACGCCGAAAACGCCGCAGGCGGTATTGCGGAGCAGGGCACCCTGCTTTGCGGTAAGAAAACTGCCGCGAAGCTCACCCGGCGCGCCGGGGGCTCCCCGCAGAACGCCGCTGATTTTGACGTCAATGACCGAACCGCGTTCCATGGGCATCAGCTCTCCCGTGTCCACGTCGCAGATGCCATGCCCAAGGCCGCCGAATTCGCCCGTTGCGGGATCAATAAAGGTGACGGTACCGATCCCTGCACCGCTATCCCTGACCCACATTCCGGTTTTGAATTTCCCCTCAGAAGCAGAACGCACAGGCTTGACCGTCACCGTGTGCGATTCCTCACCGCGTGTATAGGTGACACTGATCGGCTTTCCTTCTCCCGATTCAATATAAGAGGTCAGCATTTCCACGCTGCTCATAGCCTGACCGTTCAGATGCGTGATCACGTCCTTTACCCGCAAGCCTGCCGAATATGCGGGATTCTCCGGTCCATTTTCGCTGTCTACGTCGCCGAACCCAACGACCAGAATTCCGGACGTATAGAGCTTGACGCCAAACGGCATTCCGCCCGGATAGAGCTTCACGTCCCCGCAGCGGAGGAGGTCTACCGTTTTCAGGGGCAAGCCGAGCAGGCGCAGCTCGGCCTGCCCATAAGAAATATCTTTTGTATCCTCTGCGGCAATGGCGGGGACGGATGCCGTATCATCGGCGTAAGTGAGTCCGAAATAGGTCGGAAGTGCTTCCCCCGCGCGATAACTGATCCTGTCGGGTACAACGAAATCGTACACGCCAAGCAGAGCGACAAAACAAAAACTCAGCGCCAAAAGGAGTCTGAGTGTAAAATGAATGAACTTCTTTGGCTTCATCATTGCGTATCCTTTCTCGCACACCCGATCGGCGCGCGATCCGACCGACAAAGCTTTTCGGTCGGCTGTTCTTATCATGGCATTCTGCGGCGAATTCATGTCTAACAATTTTTTATCGTCCCGCCAACCGGTCCTTTTTCTGTTAAAGGTTAAGGAACGGACTTGACAGAAAAAAGGAAAAATGCTATAATTAGTTTATTAACTAACTATTTGGCAGGAGGGTATATGAGGAGCGATTTTGATAAAAAACAATATTGCACGCAGCCGACGGCACCGATGCTTGTGCATGAGATTACGCGGCTTTTTGACGAGAGAATGCGGCGCACGACGACGGAGCCTCTGCAGACGCAGAACAGCTGTCGGATGATTTTGCGAAATCTGTCGCGCATGGAGGGCTGCACACAGCTTGATCTGGTTCGCTTGACCCATCTCAAGCCGCCGACGGTAAGCGTTACGCTGAAAAAGCTCGAGGACAGTGGATTCGTGCGGCGAGAGACCGATGCGAACGATCAGCGTGCAATTCGCGTTTATCTGACCGAGAAGGGAAGGGAGCTCAATGCTTCTACCCTTGCAAGACTGAAGGAATGTGATGCTATTCTGACCGAGGGTGTGAGCGAGGCGGAGCAGGCTTTTCTTTTGCAAGTATTGACCAAAATGCGCGATAATATGTTGAGAAAAATTGAAAGCGAGCAAAGAGCAGATCATGAAACTGATTAAATATTTGAAGCCTTATTGGCTGCTTGCCCTTCTCTCCCCCCTTTTGATGGTCGGTGAGGTGTTGGTAGATTTGATGCAGCCGAAGCTAATGAGCCGTATCGTGGACGAGGGCGTCATCGGCGGGGATATTGAACTGATTATTCGTACCGGACTCCTCATGCTCGGTCTTGTGATCCTTGGCGGTGCATCCGGCTTTTTATGTGCCGTAACGGCGACCAACGCCGCACAAAGCTTTGGCAACGACCTTCGTGTCGATACATACAGCCGCGTGATGGCACTCTCGCTTGAGCAGACCGACGATTTTACCACCGGCTCGCTTGTTACTCGCCTGACCAACGATATCAGCACGGTGCAGGATCTCGTGGCCATGGTTCTGCGGATGTTTGTCCGCGCGCCGATTTTTTTTGTCGGCGGAATTCTGATGGCCATTTCGCTTGATACCAGCTTTGCACTGGCATTGCTGATTGCACTTCCCCTGCAGCTTTTTGTTATTTTCTTTTTGCTTTCGAAATCCAGTCCGCTTTTCGGCGTCGTGCAGAAAAAGCTTGACCGCGTCAATTCGGTCGTGCAGGAGAACGTCAGCGGAACGCGTGTGGTCAAGGCGTACGTACGCGAGGAATATGAAAATGCGCGCTTTGCCGATGCGAATGGAGAGCTGCGCGACACCAATTACCGTGTGCTGAAGCTGATGAGTATTCTCAACCCGATTCTGATGCTGATCATGAATCTGACCGTGATTGCCATTATTCTCATCGGCGGCGACCGTGCACGCGCACAGGCCATTCAGCCGGGGCAGATTATGGCGGCTGTGACCTATGTTACCCAAATTCTGCACTCGGTCATGATGGTCAGCATGATGTCCAACATGATCTCGCGGGCATCGGCATCGAGCAAGAGAATTACGGAGGTGCTCGAATGTATGCCCGTGATCGAAAGCGGAAACGTGACGGCGGGAGAGGGCAAGTCGGATGTCTGCATTCATTTCCGCAACGTTTCCTTCCGCTATCCGGGGACGGCGGGGCTGCCGATTCTTTCCGGGATCAATCTGACCGTGCGTCGTGGTGAGACGGTTGCGGTCATTGGTGCAACCGGCTGCGGAAAGACATCGCTTGTCAATCTGATTCCGCGCTTTTACGATGCCACGGAGGGCGAAGTCCTCGTTGACGGTGTTCCGGTAGATCAATGGGAGCTTGGTGCACTCCGCCGAAAAATTGGCTTCGTGATGCAGAAGAGTGAGCTTTTTTCGGATACGATCGAAAATAATATCCGTTGGGGTAAGCCCGAGGCCTCGGAGGAAGAGATCAAGCGTGCGGCCGAAATTGCACAGGCTGCCGAGTTTATTGAAGGCTTCAGCGACGGATACGCAACCTTTATTGCTGAAAAGGGGGCATCTCTCTCGGGCGGCCAGAAGCAGAGAATGTCAATTGCCCGCGCGCTCGTTCGCCGTCCTGAGATTCTGATTCTGGACGACTGCACCTCTGCGCTTGACCTGGCAACCGAGGCAAAGCTGCAGGCAGCACTTCGCGAGGAGCTTCGCGATACGACCGTCGTGATGATTGCTCAGCGAATTGCGAGTGTACGGAGCGCGGATCGGATTGCAGTCATCGAAAAGGACGGCCGTATTCTGCATTGCGCGCCGCACGATGAATTGATGCAGATTTCCCCCACCTATCGGGATATCTATCAGTCGCAGATGCAGAAGGGAGGGGAGGCGGAATGAATCAGCAGAGAAACCAAGCGCAGAACAGACCGATGATGGGACCCGGACGCGGCGGTCCCATGGGCGCACGCATGAACGTGCAAAAGCCTAAGCATCTCCGCAAAACCCTTCGTCGGCTGCTTCGCTATATCGGGCACAGCCGTATGATTCTGCTTGCCCTCCTCAGCGTCATGTTTGTCGTCACCCTGCTTGAGCTGGCAGGGCCTGCACTCCAGGGTGCGGCAATTGATACCATTGTATATGATAAGGTGACGGGACGGATTGAGGTCGATTTTGAGAAGCTGCTGAGAACCCTCGGCCTGATGGCTGTTATCTTCATCTCTTCCTCGCTGATGACCTATTTCCAGGGTCTGCTTGCCGCTCGTCTGTCGCAAAATACCGTCTATACCCTTCGCGGGGATTTGTTTGCCAAGATCACCCGTTTGCCCATTCGGTATACCGATAACCATAAGCATGGAGACCTGATGAGCCGCATGACCAACGACGTGGAAAACGTCTCCAATACCATCGCGCAGTCGGTTGCATCCCTCTTCTCAGCCGCGTTGACCCTCATCGGCTCGTTTGTGATGATGCTCCGCTACAGCTGGGTGATGACACTGATCGCCTTTGTTACCATTCCGCTGACCGTATGGGTATCCTCCTCGCTTTCTAAATTCATGCGGAAATATTTCGTCGAGCAGCAGAAGCTGCTGGGCGCGCTGAACGGACAGGTGGAGGAGATGGTCACGGGCTATAAGACGGTCATGAGCTACGGTCGGGAGGCAGAGGCCATCCGCACCTTCAATGAGACCAGCCGACGCCTGCGCCACGTCAGCATCCGTGCCCGTATCTGGGGCGGTGTGATGGGACCCTGCATGAACATTATCAATAACCTCAACTATCTGCTGATCGCTACCTTCGGCGGTATCTTCGTGCTCAATCCGGTCGCATGGGTCAATATCTCGATCGGTAATATTCAGTCGATTCTGCAGTATTCGAAGAAGTTCTCCCGCCCGGTCAATGAAATTGCCAACCAGTATGCGCAGATTCTGACCGCAATCGCAGGTGCGGAGCGTATATTTGAGATCCTCGATACGCCTGATGAAATTGACGAGGGCAGAGAAGCGCTCGATGGGCAGACACTGCGCGGCGAGATTGATTTCCGCCACGTCGAGTTCTCCTACGTCGAGGACGAACCGGTTCTCCGCGACTTTGATCTGCACGTGGAGGCAGGACAGAAGATTGCCATCGTCGGTGCAACCGGCTCGGGAAAAACCACGGTTGTCAACCTGCTGACGCGCTTCTATGAGATCGACGGGGGGGCGATTCTGCTTGACGGCGTGGATATCCGCGATATTCCAAAGGCTGATCTTCGCCGCTCCATCGGTATCGTTCTGCAGGATACCGTCCTCTTCTCGGACAGCACCCGCACCAACATCAAATACGGCCGGCTTGATGCCACCGATGAAGAAATGCGTGCCGCGGCCGATACAGCCAACGCCGATATCTTCATCGATCGCATTCCCACCGGCTACGACACCGAGCTGACCGAAGCGGGCAGTAATCTCAGCCAGGGTCAGCGTCAGCTTCTGGCAATCGCCCGTGCGGTGCTGGCCGATCCGAAGATTCTGATCCTTGACGAAGCAACCTCCTCGGTCGATACCCGAACCGAGATGCAGATTCAGCAGGCCATGGTGGCGCTGATGAAGAATCGAACCAGCCTGATTATCGCCCACCGTCTTTCTACCATTCGAGATGCCGATAAGATTATCGTACTCAAGGACGGTGTGATTTGTGAATCAGGCAGTCATGAGATGCTTTTGACGCAGGGCGGAGAGTATGCGAAGCTTTATGCAAACCAGTTCGCCGGATTTGCAACCTGATATGATCGATACGGCATATTTTTCCCGCCTTTCCTATGAAGCGGCCGCTAAGCGTGCCGAGCGGCAGGAGGGCGGCATCAATACGATGGGTGAGAAGCGACTGCACCGCGTCCTCAAATGCTATTATGAGCCCGATGAAACCAAGCACGAGCAGACGGTCGGCCGACACATTGCCGATATTCTGCGCGGGGATGAAATCGTCGAAATTCAAACGGCAGGCTTCTTTCCGCTCAAGCAAAAAATCTCCTCTTACCTTTCTGATACCGATTATCGGATCACCCTTGTGCATCCCATCATAGAGAAAAAATGGATAAGCTGGATTGATCCGCAGGACGGCAGCATTTCAAAGCGCAGCCGTTCGCCTAAGAAGGGAAGCCTGCTTGCAGAGACGAAGGAGCTCGTTTATTTACTTGATTATCTGCCAAACGAGCGTCTGCGCTTCGTTTTTCCCCGGATTGAGGTCGAGGACTACCGCTTGCTCAACGGCTGGAGCCATGACCGAAAACGCGGCTCGGTGCGCTATGAGCGGATGCCGATCGCGCTGCATGGAGAGGAAACGCTGACCGACAGATCAGATTTTGCGGCACTCCTTCCCGCAGAGCTTCCCGACGGTTTCACCGCCCGCGATTTTATTACCGTTACGCGCCTGCCCTCACGTTCAGCCTATTGCGTCTTGAAGGTGCTTGCCGCCGTCGGTGTTATTCGTGAGGGGGAGATGCAGGGCAGAAGCCGGACGTGGCAAAGGGTATGACGGATTTCCCAATGAAAAAAGAATCGCACCGTGCAATTTGCGGTGCGATTCTTTCGTTGAGCAGAGAGATAAGCGATTACTCTGCCACGCTCACGCAGAGCGGTCCCGGCAGAGGGAGCGTGTCTTTGCAGACGCCGTCGGTATCTACGACGGCAACAGAGTTACTCTTTTCATTGGTACATACAAGAAGGTCGTCGATCAAGATGAAATCTCTTGGACTGTCGCCGAACGAAGACAGCTTCGCGCGGAGGACGGGCGTCTCGCCTGCATCCAGCAGACAGATGGCGTTTTCCTCTCTGAGCGAGACAAGGATCGTCTCACCGTCGTCCGAGAGTCGGATTGCCGCACCCGATGCCGCAGGATTCGTACAGGGAAGACCCAGGGTCGAGCGGTAAGTGAGGGCCCCGTCCTTGTAGGAGAAAACACTGACGGAGGGGATAAGCTCGTTTATGCTGTAAATCAGCCCGCGTTCCTTGTCGTGCACGAAATGGCGTATGCCGTACCCGGCGGGGACGTGGGCTTCATCAAGGAGGTTCAGCGAACGGTCGTATACGGCAAGCGTATCGGTGCCGAGATCGCAGACGCCAAGACAGTTCTCGTCAAGCCGGGAGACAAAGTGGGTGTGCGGCATATCCTGCCGTTTGGCATTCGGTCCGCTTCCGCTTCGTACCATCGTCGTGCCGTCGTTTTTGACCACGTTTCCCGAGAGATAATTGACCCACCATACCTCCCCGCCGCTGACGGCAAGATGGCAGGGGACGATGCCCCGTGAATCGATGATCTCCGACCGGTTCTCAAAATCAAGTCCGATCGAGAAGTATCCGCCCGTCTCCCCCGTTACCTGCCGCAGAATCACGTGCAGGCGGCCGTCGGCGATGATGGTATACATCGGTCGGTCACAGGGGTAATAAGCGTCATTGCAAAGCCTGCCGTCCTCGAGCGTACAGCGGTAGATACCGCCGCCATCGGCAACGGGAGCACAGGCCGAGATGTAAAGTGTCTTTTTCATTACAGCATCGTCTGGGTATCGTCAGGATCGCCGTTGCGGGCGAGATCATACTCAACAGACCAGTCGAGGTGGCGGTATTCCTCACCGCGCGGATCGGTGGCGATCCAATGGGTGAGCATATCCAGCATTTCCTCGGTCCAGGTTGCGCGGTCGATCTGCGCCGTCGTGAACTTGCCCTGTCCGATCATCTCAAAGCCGAAATCGTCCTTGACGTGGGTCTTTGCCGCGCCGTCAACCACCTCGGGAACGAGGTGTGCGGGGATGAAGAGCACGCCGCCGCCGGCACCGTAGACGATGTCGCCCGGCAGAACGGTTGCTTTGCCGATGCGGGTGACCGAGTTGAAGTCCTTCATGATGAACTCGCGGATGGGGGTCGGGTCGATGCCGCGGTAGTACACCTGTACGTCCTCAACCGTCTTCATCTGCTCGACGTCGCGGACGCCGCCCCAGATGACGCCGCCGCCCGTCTTGGTGCGGGCCTTGATGGCGGTGGTCAGGTTTCCGCCGAGGAAGGTGCCCTTGTAGATCTTATCGTACATATCCACGACAACCACATCGCCTTCCACCAAGGAGTCGATGACCCACTGATTGAAGTTGCCCTTGTAGCCGGCCTCACGACCCACATCGAACATAA
>JAZNCR010000090.1:0-2529 GCA_045587605.1 Eubacteriales bacterium | reverse complement strand
ACGTTGGTGAAGTGACCGCCGCCCATAACGTCAAGGTAATGCTGTGCGGGGCTGTCATTGGGCTTGTCGGCAGCCTGAATGCCGCCCTCTGCCATCATAGTGTTGGCATCGCCATGGCGGAGCTTGGTAACGATCATTACGTCAGCGCCGTTCTCGTGAGCCATGATAGCTGCGGCAGAGCCTGCTCCGCCGCCGCCGATGATGAGAACATCAACGTCGTAGTCGATTTTGGTAAGATCGATATCGGCAGTATTGATTCTGGGGTTTGCCTGAAGGATAGCGGCAAGCTCAAGCGGAACCTTTTCGCCCTTGTTGGGACCGATTTCAAGAGTGGTAAACTGGGATTTGATATGGTCGGGATGGTTCTCGAGAAGAAC
This sequence comes from Eubacteriales bacterium, assembly GCA_045587605.1. Lineage (GTDB taxonomy): Bacteria > Bacillota > Clostridia > Oscillospirales > CAG-272 > SIG693. The sequence goes on along the minus strand of JAZNCR010000090.1, from coordinate 2,152 downwards.
CTGATCCTTTTCCTCAGCGGTCATACGGCGGGGATGGTTGCCTGCACGTACTGCCGCAAGACGCGCTTCGCGGGTAGCTTCCACCTTTTTGATGGATTCAAGCATTTCTTTTGTATACATTGTCAAGCGCCTCCTTATTTCTCAAAATCGCGGTTGTTGTACATCTCTTTGAGCTCTTCTGCGGTCTTTTTCATAATGTCCTGAAGAGCTGCTTCGCAATCGCCCGATTCGATTTCGGCAACGCGCTGTAAAAGATGCTCGGTTTCGGGGGCAAGGTACTTGCCGGTGAGACGTCTGGAAAGAAGTCCAACCTGACCGTGGGTGATGCCTGCGGGGCAGCGGGAGGAACAAACGCCGCACATTACGCAGTCGAACGATTCCTCGGCGCACTTCTCATACTCGCCTCTCTGAGCGTATGCGATGTACTGCTTTACGTTGAGCTCCTGAGGGCAGGCCTTGGTGCAGGCGTTGCATCCGATGCAGGCATAGATCTCGGGATAAAGCTGCATCATGATCTGCTCGGTGGGCTTAACCTTTTCGATATCGTAGGGTTTCTTTACGAGAGGGAAGAAGGGGAGAGTGGCAATATACATATTGTCCTCAACCTTGGTCTGGCAGGCAAGACAGGTCTTAAGCTCCTGCTGACCCTTGATGCGGTATATTGTAGCGCATGCACCGCAGAAACCGCAGCGGCATCCGACTCCGCGAACGAGCTGATAGCCGGCATATTCCATAGCGCGCATAATGGTCAGATTGTCCGGTACGGAATATTTTTTACCGAACAGAAAAACATTTACCATATTTTCCATGATTATTTCTCCTTAAAATCAATACTCGTCAGGGAGCTCGTCAATCTCATCGAAACGGAAGACGGGGCCGTCCTTGCAAACATATTTTTCGCCTACGTTGCAGCGTCCGCACTTGCCGATGCCGCACTTCATGCGAAGCTCGAGAGTGGTGTAGATCTGTGTCTTTTCAAATCCGAGCTCGTAAAGACCGCCGAGGGTGAACTTGATCATTATCGGAGGTCCGCAGAGGACTGCGGTTTTGTCGGTATCAAATCCGAGCTCTTTTACGTAGTTGGGAACGAATCCGACGTGACCGTCCCAGCCCTCCTGCTCACGGTCGATGGTGAGATGTACGTCGACGCCTGCATCGTTCGACCATTCCTCGATGATCTCCTTGTAGTCAAGAAGGTCTTCTTTGGAGCGGGAGCCGTAAACTATGTCGATCTTGCCGTAACGGTCGCGGTAGTGACGGCAGTAGTTGATTACCGAGCGGAGGGGCGCAAGGCCAACGCCGCCGGCAATAAAGAGCAGGTTCTTTCCAGCGAATACGTCATCGACGGGGAAAGGCTTGCCGTAAGGACCGCGGATTGTGATCTGCTGACCCACCTCAGCGGCGTGGAGCCAATCGGTTACGCAGCCGCATTTTTTAATGGAGAATTCCATGTACTCTTCGTTTGTGGGCGAGGAGGTTATCGAGAACATCGCTTCGCCGACGCCGGGCATGGAAAGCATCGCACACTGACCGGGTTTGTGGTCGAAGGGCTTTTTGCCGTCGGGGGTGAGTACACGGAAGGTCTTGATATCGGGAGTGTCGATGCGTATATCGGTGATAACGCCGACAACCGGAATCAGAGGTTCATTTCTCATTGTCATTTCTTCTTACCTCCGATAGTTTTCATTACTTTTACAATATTCATCGAAATGGGGCACTTGGAAAGGCAGCGTCCGCATCCGACACAGCTGTAAAGGCCGTTGTTGTTGGTCGGATAGTAGACCAGCTTGTGCATGAATCTCTGTCTGAAGCGCTCAAGCTGAGAGTTTCTGTTGTTGCCGTGAGCCATCTTTGTGAAATCGGAATACATGCAGGAGTCCCAGCATCTGAAGCGGCGCACACCCTGATTTGTTTTGAAATCGCGGATGTCGTAGCACTGGCAGGTGGGGCAGACGAATGTGCAAGTTCCGCATGCAAGACAGCTTTCGGAGAGCGACTTCCATTCGGGAGCGTCGAAATGCTCCATGGTGAGCCCTGCACCGAATCCCTCGGTGGTGAGAGACGCGAGGGGAAGCTTGTCAAGACGCTCTTTGGTAACTGCTTTCTGAGCATCGACAGCTGCGCTGTCACATTCCTCGGTAAGAGAGGAGAG
>JAZNCR010000089.1:0-4823 GCA_045587605.1 Eubacteriales bacterium | reverse complement strand
TTGACTTTAGTCCTATACAAAAGCAACAAAAACCAAGATCAATCATTACGATTTGACCTTGGTTTTTTGTTATGACTGAACATAGTGTTCATAATTTGTTAATGCTATGAATCAGCCCCATTTTCCGAATCGCGGTGTTTGCGGGCGGAAGAATTGGTAGAGATTGCAGGGGATCATGCCGTTATAGAGCTTCTTGATCTTATCGGCGCGCCGTCCGTAGAGGCGTTCGAAGCTTTCGTGCGAGGTGAGGACATAAATCTGCCACGGGGCGAAGGCGGCAAACTGCCTGCCCATGTCACGGTAGAGCGCCTCAACCTCGGGTTCGGTGAGGAGTCGCTCGCCATAGGGCGGGTTGCAAACGATCGTGCCCCGTCGGTCCGGCTTTTCAATGGTGCGGGCATCGGCTTCGAAAATTTTCAGATAAGAGGAAACGCCTGCCCGACGTGCATTTTCCCGCGTGAGCGAAATGCAGGCTGGATCAAGATCGGATGCCCAGGCTTCGAAGTCGCAGTCCTCGTCAATGGCGGAGATGGCTTCGTCGCGTGCGTCATCCCACAATGCGGAGGGAAGGAAGGGATATGCTTCGGCGGCAAAGGTACGTCCGAGTCCGGGCGCGGTTTTGCTCATGAGCATGGCCGCCTCGATCGGAATTGTTCCCGATCCGCACATGGGGTCCCAGAGGAGGGTGTCGTTCCGCGGGCGGGCGGTCATGACCAGTGCCGCCGCTAAGGTCTCGCGCAGAGGCGCGGCGTTGGCGGCAGGGCGATATCCGCGCTTATGCAGAGCGATACCCGAGGTGTCGATCATCAGTGCGGCAATATCCTTGAAAATGAAGAATTCGATTTGATATTTCACCCCGGTTTCCTCAAACCAGGATTTGCCGTAGACACTGCCAAGGCGGTCGACGATTGCCTTCTTGACGATGCTCTGGCAGTCGGGAACTGAATAGAGGGCGGAGCGGATGGCATGTCCCTTGACGGGGAAGGCATCCTCACGGCCGATGAAGCTCTCCCAAGGAAGCGCGGCAACCCCGTCGAAAAGCTCGGTGAAGGAGTGGGCAGGGAAGCGGCCGAGGAGAATATATACGCGCTCGGCGGTACGCAGGCCAATATTACAGCGCGGGATTGCATCCGGCCCGCCGCGGAAATACACGCGTCCGTCCATCGTCTCGGTACGGGTATAGCCGAGCGCATCGAGCTCGGCACCGAGTAATTTTTCAAGTCCAAACAAACAGGTCGCAACGTAATCGTATGTCGGCATGGATTTTTCCTTTCACGATGCGGGATGCCGCATCGGACAATTTCGTTGCTTTCATTATACCATGTTTAAAAGATTTATGCAAGGGTGAGCGGGGGAAAGAAATCATGCCGCGCAGAAGGATCTGCGCGGCATGAGGAATTATTTGGCGTAAGGGGCGAGATCAAGCGGGATAAAGAAGCCTCTTTCGTGGGTGCAAACGGGGCAGACCTCGGGAGCCTCGAGCGCGGTATGAATATGCCCGCAGTTCAGGCAGACCCATGCGATCGGCGTGTCGGCAGAAAAGAGCTTGTCGCTCTCCATGCGCTCGGCCAGCATGGTAAAGCGATCCCCGTGCGTTTTCTCGATCTCCGCAATGGCGCGGAAGGCGTATGCCACGGCAGGGAAGCCCTCCTCCTCCGCTTTGTCGGCAAAGGCGGGATATACGGGCGCGAACTCCTCAAATTCGTTATGCGCCGCCATGCGCAGAAGCTCGGGCATGGAGGCGGTAATGTCGACGGGATAGGTACCGTCGACCGAAATATTCTCGCCCGCACATTCCCTCAGGTGTCCGTAAAAAATCTCGGCGTGCTCCTTCTCTTGATTGGCCGTATAGGTGAATATCGCATCAATGACGTGCAGCTTTTGTTCGCGTGCCTGTGCCGCGGCAAAGGTGTAGCGGTTGCGTGCTTGACTTTCGCCCGCAAAGGCACGCATCAGGTTCAGCTTGGTTTCGCTTTCTCCGAATTTGATTGACATGGGATCATCCTTTCCTTGTTTGGTAAAATCAGTTTGTACCAAAACGGGAAAAATATGCAGAGAAGCTATTTTTCTTGAGGAGCCCCGCCGACGTCGTCAAGCCGCTTTATATCGCTTGTTCCTATCGGGAGACACCTCATCCGACAGCTTCGCCGCCACCTTCCCCTCAAGGGGAAGGCTTTGGGAGCAGGCGGAGGAATATATATTTCCATTTTGTGCAAACTAAAGCTGTATTTTGGATGAAGGGAATGATTTTTTGCAAACACAGATTTATCCGCTCCGGGCTGCTCTTTGTGCGGCAGCTTCGGTTGTGGGAGAAAAGGAAAGCGAGGGACCGCTGGGCGGCTGCTTTGATCTGCACGATGCGGACGATCGCTTTGGACAGGATACGTGGGAGAAGGCCGAATCTGAGATGCAGAGACGTGCGCTGTCTCTGGCGATTGATAAGAGCGGTCTTTGCGCTGAGGACATCGATTTGCTTTTTGCGGGGGACTTGCTCAATCAATGCATCGGCTCGGCATACGGGCTTCTTGAGTTTAAGATTCCCTATTTCGGGCTTTACGGTGCCTGCTCGACGGCAGCAGAGGGACTGCTGTTGTCGGCGCTGATGATCAGCGGGGGAAATGCGGCTTGTGCCGCGGCAGTCACCTCGTCGCACTTTTGCTCGGCTGAGCGGCAATATCGCTTTCCCATCGAATACGGCGGACAGCGGCCGCCGACGGCGCAGTGGACGGTGACGGGGAGCGGAGCATTTATTGTGACGTCGCCCGAACGTGCACCGGAAACGGCTGTGATGCTCGTTGAGGGAATGCCGGGGCGTGTGGTGGAAAAGGGTGTTCGGGATGCAAACAACATGGGAGCGGCAATGGCACCCGCCGTGATTGACACGCTGACACGCTATTTTACGGCAAGCGGAAAGACGGCGGATGATTTTGATCTGATTCTGACGGGCGACCTCGGACGGGAGGGAAGTGCGATTCTGTGTGAGCTGATGGACGCACAGGGGACGCCGCTCGGGGATCGGCACGCTGACTGCGGCACGCTGATTTACGATCTCAAGCGGCAGGATATGCACGCCGGCGGCTCGGGATGCGGATGCAGTGCGGTTGTTTTGGCTGGGTATATTCTGCCGCAGATGCAGCGGGGGGCACTGCGAGAGATTCTGTTTATCGGTACGGGCGCGATGATGAGTCCCGATTCGATCAAACAGGGACAGGCGATTCCGGGGGTAGCGCATCTCGTGCATCTGCGCGGGATGGCATCGGGAGAAGGAGGAGCGGCGAGATGACGGACTACGTTTGGGCCTTTGTCGTGGGCGGTGCGCTCTGTGTTATTGCACAAATTTTGATTGATAAAACGAAGCTGACCCCTGCACGGATTCTCGTCAGCTATGTGGTTGTCGGGGTGATTCTCGGCGGCATCGGGATATACGAGCCGCTGACCGAATTTGCCGGAAACGGTGCGACAACCCCGCTGACCGGGTTTGGCTATCTGATTGCCAAAGGGGTGAAGGAGGCGATTGACGAAAAGGGGCTCCTCGGCGCACTCACAGGCGGCCTTTCCGCTGCGGCGGGCGGTACTGCGGCGGCACTGGTGTTCGGCTTTTTGGCGGCATTGATTTTTCGCGGTAAACCGAAGCGGTAGGTCGGTGCCTCGTCTCTGCTCGGACAGGAAAATTCCCCGTACCCCCTTGCAATTTTGCGGGATTTGTGGTATACTGATACTCCAGTCTGACGCGGAGGAGGTGCGAGCATGGCCGAAAAAGCCAAAAAGGGCGGCAAGGTAATTGCCCAGAACAAGAAGGCGTTTCACGATTATTTTGTTGATGAACGCTATGAGGCCGGTATTGCACTCTTCGGTACCGAGGTCAAGAGTCTGCGTGCGGGCGCGGTGAATCTGAAGGATTCTTACTGCCATATCGAGGGCGGAGAGATTTTCGCGGTGGGGATGCATATCAGTCCCTACGAGCAGGGGAATATCTTCAATCGCGACCCTCTGCGCGAGAAAAAGCTGCTGATGCACAAGCGCGAGATCATGAAGCTGCAGGGGCTTGTCTCCCGTGACGGCTATACGCTCGTTCCCTTGTCTCTCTATTTTTCGGGCTCGCACGTCAAGGTGGAAATCGGCCTTTGCCGAGGCAAGAAGCTGTATGATAAGCGTGACGCCGATGCCAAGCGGCAGGCCGACCGCGATATCGAGCGCTATACGAAGTCCCGTGACCGGGATTGACGGAGGTTGACGATGGAATTTAAGGAATTGTTGGAACGCCGCAGAAGTACCCGTTCGTATACCGGGGAAGCAGTGACCCGTGAGCAGCTGGACGCAATGCTTGCGGCAGGTGTCCTTGCACCAAACGCCTGCAATGCACAGTGTTGGCACTTCTTCTGTACAATTGACCGCGAGAAAATTGCGAAGCTTGTTCCCGAGATCTATCGTGGGGAGTGGCTGCGTGAGGTTGGCTGTGTGATCATGATCTGTACCGATCCGGCTGAGCTGGAGCCTCGCTTCGGAGAGATTGTCCGTGAGCGCTTCGCGGTGCAGGATACGGCCGCGGCGGCGACGCAGATTCTGCAATGTGCCACAACGCTGGGTCTTGCCGGCTGTTGGATGGGGGCGTTTGACCGTGAGAAGGCGCGTGAGTTTTTCGCCATTCCCGCCGAGATGGAGCCGGTCATTTTGCTTGGCATCGGTCATGCCGCAAGTGAGCCGCCCGCCCGTCCGCGTAAGCCGATGGGTGAGGTTGTCACAATACTTGGCGAATAAATGATAAAAATCCCGCCGCCGCATCTGCGGCGGCCATATGGGGCCGTAATGGTTTCGACGGGGAT
>JAZNCR010000088.1:0-4676 GCA_045587605.1 Eubacteriales bacterium | reverse complement strand
CCGCTTGCCCTCCGACTCCACCGTTTCGGCTCTCGATGCGCCGGAGCAGATGATCGCGTCCCGGATCGGTGCTGGCATAGACGAGATCAAGGCAAGCCTGGTCGATGGCAATGGGATCATCCGACGCCAGGATTCCAATATCGGCAATGCAGGGATCCTCGGCAATCGCACAGCAGTCACAGTCAACGCTCATGTTCTTCATCACGTTGATATACACAATACGCCCGTCAAAGAAATCAACCACACTCGCCGCGGCATCGGCCATCGATTCAAGGAAGGAATCGTGATCGGCCGTCCAGATTTTCTCGGGCTCCCCCGCACCGTGGATGTACGCCTTGCCGAAGGAAGAGGCAACGCCGATGGAAAGCTGCTTCAGCGCGCCGCCGTAGCCGCCCATCGGATGTCCCTTGAAGTGAGAGAGAACGAGCATCGAATCGTATTCGGTCAGATTTTTTCCAACGTAATTTTCCCGGATAACCCGACCGTTCGGAATCGGAAGCTTAAGATCGGGCCCCTCGGCATCAAGCAGATCAACCGTAAAATATTTATCCCATCCGTGCTCGCTGATCAGCCTGCGATGCTTCTCGGTCGTATTGCGTTCGCCCGCATACGCGGTGTTGCACTCCACAACCGTACCGCCGACGAGATCAATGATCGGCCGCCAAAAATCGGGACGGAGAAAATTCTGGTTTCCCTTCTCTCCCGAATGCACCTTGACGGCAACACGACCCGACAGTGCCTTTCCCACGAGCCCATAAAGCTCGGATACCTTCTCGGGGGTAATGCTTCTCGAAAAATAAACCTTCGACGACATCTTTATTCTCCTTTTATCCAAGTTCTTTTTTACGTGCGGCATAGATCAGTCAGCCAGCCTCTATCCTCATTATACCATTCCCTGCCTGCCCGCGCAAGTATTTCTCTCAAATTTCGGTATCGCAGAAAAGAGAACGGCTTATTGCTTTTCGCCGCTTTATGTGATATAATGAAAAAAACTGTCGACAGGAGGGCATATGCGTTACCATTTTCTTCATCGATCGTGTGCGGCCGCCGCGCTCGGCCTTACCGGCGTCTTTCTGTCTGTCCGCTGCAAGGCTTTTCTGATCAATGCATATCATATCGTGCTCCCACAGACGATACTTGCTCTGCTGATTCTCGGATTTGCCGTCATCGGCTTTATCTGCGAAAAACACATCCGCCGCTTTTTGCTTGCCCGTGTCCGCTTCGGGCTGCTCGGTCTCGCTCTGCTGTCCTGCCTCTCCATCCTTTTCGTGGCAAAAGCAGACGGTTTTCTGCTCGATCGCCCGCTGGCGGCGGCCGAGGTAACGCTCGGCGCGCCGATGCGCCTCCTTTATCTGCTCGGCGGCGGACTTCTCCTCGCGGCATTTCTCGTCTGTACGCTGTCGGCCCTCCGCGACCGTCAGTACAGCGTCCGTCGTTTTTGGCGATCGGTCACCCGATGGGATCTGCTGTTTCTGCTTTTCCTTGCTCTCACCGTCAACGCCGCTGTTTTTCTTTACGCCAAGAACAGCTCGACCATCTATTTCTGGGATAATGCGGGATATTGGACGGTATCGAGTGAGCTTGCCGACCTGCTCCGCACAGACGGAGCTGCCGCATTGCTCCGCGTCACGCTTGACTCGGTGCTGACCCTTGACTACAATTATCTGATTATCCTGCCGATCGTCTTCTGCGTTTGGCTTTTCGGGCGTTCAAGATACGTTTTCCTTGCCGCGATTGCCAACCTTTACCTAATCCCGCTGTGTATACTCGTCTGGGCATATGCAAAATCCCGCTTTGACGGTGCACGAACCCACAAGACGCTGTGCACGCTCGGATACACAACCGCCGTTCTGCTCTCCGCGCCCATCCTCCTCTCGCTGACCATGATCGGCTTCGTTGACGTCGGCGGATGCACCGTAGCCTTTGCCGCCATGCTGATTATGCTGACAAGCCACAGGGGTGACCGCGATTTCGGACGCTTCTTTCTGGCGGGCATCCTTTTAGCTCTCTCCCTTTTGCTCCGCCGCTGGTTTGCCTTTTTCGCGCTTGCCTTTGTTCTTGCCGAGCTGATTGACGGTATCTTCTTCAAGCGATCGGTCATTCCCCTGCTCGGTACGCTGTCCGCTTTCTCGTTTACTCTGCTTTTCTTTTTTGAGGACCTGGTCTCGGGCAAGCTTCTCGCTGACTACGGCAGAATGTACGAGGCGTATGCGATCGGACTGGACAAGGATTTTCTTCTCCTCTTCCGCTATTTCGGCTTCATCATGCTGCTTGCGGCAATCGTCTGTGCGATTTTCCTCATGCGCCGTCCGCATACACGTCCGACGGCAGTCTTTGCCCTCGTTCAGGCCGTGCTCTGCTTTATCCTCTTCGTCGGCGTTCAGACACACGGACAGCAGCATCTTCTTCTCTACGTTCCCGCCTATCTCGGCATCCTGATCACCGCCCTCTCCGCGCTCTATCGGATGCCTCTGCCCCGCGTGATGGCATGGGCGCTTCTTCCGCTTTTCCTCTTCCCGACCCTCTCGCCCTTCCTTCCGCGGATACAGCCGCAGTCACTTGCCGAGCTGAAGGTGCCGACTGCCATGCCATCCTTTTCCTGGAGTCCGCCCCAACGCGAGGATGCGGCAGAAATCGTGAATCTGATCCGCCGTCTTGATCAGCTCGGCGAGGAGGGGTACACCGTGGGCGTTCTTGCCTCCTCACTGATTCTCAATGACGAAATTCTCCGCAATGCGGAAGCCTCCCTTTCCCTTCCCCGCATATCCGAGGTCAGTCGGGATTATCTGCTTTACCTGCCCGCAGTCGATCAGCGTGACGGATTCAGCGACGTGATATTCCACTGCGACGCCTTCGTGGTGGCCGATCCGATTCAGCTTCATCTCGGAGAAGATAATCAATCGGTCGTCGCCTATCCCGCCGCACGGATTTTGTCGGGCGAGCAGTTCGGCCGTGCCTTCTGCCGGCTTGAGGAAGAATGGCTGCTCCGGGACGGCGTCAAGGTATACATTTACATCCGCACAAGACCAAACACCGAAGCCGAGGCGGACGAGCTCCGCGCCGCATATTACGCTCTGCACCCTGCAGAATAAGATATCGAGGTATTGGATGAAGCCTACACTTTACATTGTGATCCCGTGCTATAATGAAGAAAAGGTTCTGCCCGTCACGGCGCCGATCTTTCTCCGAAAACTGGACGACCTTATCTGTGCCGGGAAAATAAACGGAAACAGCCGCATTCTCTTCGTCAACGACGGCAGCCGGGACAGCACCTGGGAAATCATCACTTCCCTCTCCGCCGCCGATCCGAGATATATCGGCATTTCGCTCAGCCGAAACCGCGGCCATCAGAATGCCCTGCTTGCCGGGCTGATGGAGGCGACCGAGCATTGCGACATCACCATCAGCATCGACTGCGACGGCCAGGACGACCCGGATGCAATGGATAAGATGATCGAGGAATATCTGGACGGGGCCGAGATCGTATACGGCGTCAGAGATTCCCGCGAAACCGACACCTTCCTCAAACGCACCACCGCGCAGGGATTTTATAAATTCATGCGTCTGCTGGGGGCAGAGGTAGTCTATAACCATGCCGATTACCGCCTCCTCTCGAGCCGCGTCCTGCGCGAGCTTGCCGAATACCGCGAGGTCAACATCTTCCTGCGCGGCATGATTCCGCTCGTCGGATTCAAAAGCACATCGGTCTATTATGAACGCCGCGAGCGTCTGGCGGGAGAGAGCCATTATCCCTTCCGCAAAATGCTCGCCCTTGCCCTTGACGGCATCACCAGCCTGTCGGTACGCCCCATCCGTATCATCTTCGCCCTCGGCCTCGCCGTTGCCCTCATCAGCTTTATCGGTATCCTCTGGTCGGTCATTACATACTTTATCGGCAATTCGGTGGCCGGCTGGGCTTCGCTCGTCTGCATCTTCTGCTTTATCAGCGGCGTGCAGATGCTCTGCATCGGCGTCATTGGGGAATATATCGGAAAGATTTATCTGGAAAGCAAAGCTCGCCCCCGCTTCATCATCAGCGAGCGCACCGAAGAGACCTGTACACATCTCTCAAAGCGGCAATAAAGTATATTTTTATTGCTACAGCAAAAGAAAACGTCTCTCATTTGCCGACCACAACAGTGGTGGATGAGGTGTAGTTTGCTGCCGAAGAACACCTCATCCGTCAGCCTTCGGCTGACACCTTCCCTTGAGGGGGAAGGCTTTCTGCAATTTGTTTCCATTGGCAAGAAAGGTATGCTTGACAGCGGCGGGAGGACGGACAGCCAATGATCGCCCTACGCGGTTTTCAGCAGATAAAAAATGCACCGCAAAAGGTGTGATGTTCTTATCGGAGAAATAAAATAAGGATATGGGCATAGCCCGACGCATTTGTAATACAAATGCGAAACTCGCAATAAAAACAGAAGAGAGAGCAAATCGGTTTATAGCCGATATGCTCTCTCTTTTTTTCTGCTTTTTAGTTTAGAGTTATGAGGCTCGCCAAATTGACTTGCAATTTATCTCGCCGTTATGAGCTTGGGTGCCCCAAGCGTTATGATATGATTGCCACGCGCCCCTTTAGCGCGACGTAGTCGCTCATAACTTGGCGTAGCCAATCAGAACTCATAACTTGCCCGTAAGGGCAATCATAACTTAGCGTGTTCTCCGTTAAGGAG
>JAZNCR010000087.1:0-8558 GCA_045587605.1 Eubacteriales bacterium | reverse complement strand
GTATCACTCTCGTGCTCGTTTGTACGGGTATATTCTTGCTTAACTACAAGCCTAAAACAAAGGAATAAAAAAAGCCTCCCCTGAGTGAACCTGCCATAGAGCAGGTTCACATCGATATAAATCCGATTGAGCGGATTTTCGATATACGCCTACGGCGTTCGATATGCCCAGAGCGCTTGATATGCTCACTGCGTGAGCGCGGATTTATATCATATCGAATTTGAGCGTAGCGAAAATATATCGAATTTGCCGCAAGGCAAATATATCGAGCCGAGCGGTGTGTGGCAACGCGAGGCATATCGACAAATTTAACATTCGCATTTGTGGACACAAATGCAGTGCTTGTCAAGAAAAAAGGATAGAGAACGTGAATTTTCTCTATCCTTTTCCTGTTGGTTAGGTTATACTGCTCTATCGCAGGTATCCGTTCGTGCGCTCTTTTTTCTTTTGATTTTTTGCGTTTTCGATTCGTGCCGAGATTCGCGATGCGGACGGACGTGTCATCTCGGGCTTCTCTCTGGATGAGTGCATCCCCTTCTCGGGCGACTCGACCTGTACCGAGCTGCGATTTTCGAGCGGCGCCGATCTTGGCGCACTGCGCGGCCGCGATATTTCGATCCGCTTCGTCCTCGAGGAAGGCGAATTCTATGCCTTCTGGGTCAGCCCCGAGGCTGATGGCGAGAGCGGCGGCTTCCTCGCCGGCGGTTACGACGCAAGATAAAGGGCACTGTGAAAATCGTTGGGGGAGGATAATATCCTCCCATTGTCGAGAGAAATCGGATGCGCACAGGCACATAACGGAAAAACCAAATACATCCTCGTAGGGGACGACGTCCTCGGCGTCCCGTTGCCAAACGAAAAATGCGCATGATCGTATTGCCGAAAACCGAGCGAATCCGAATAAAAACAAAAACGGCGTGTCCTGTAGGACACGCCGTTTTGCGTAAATACAATTAGTCGCAGATATAGGGCAGCAGAGCAACGTGACGGGCGCGCTTGATGGCGACCGTCAGCTCGCGCTGATGCTAAGCGCAGGTGCCGGAAATGCGGCGGGGAAGAATCTTGCCGCGCTCGCTGATGAATTTGCTGAGGCGAGCAGAATCCTTGTAGTCGATATAAGCAACCTTCTCTGCGCAGAAGGTGCAGACCTTCTTTCTTCTCTTGTTGGTGCGTACGGGACGCTGAGTGTTTTCGGTTCTATCCATTTTTGTCATACCTCCTGTTCAAATTTGTTAAAACGGCAGATCGTCGTCGCCCGAAATTTCTTCAAATTTCGGGGCTGCGGCTGCACCCGACGAATATGCGGGAGCGCCGTATGCGTCAGGCGTATACTGGCCGGCAGGCGCATTGCCATAACCGCCGCCCTCACCCTTGGCATCGACAAAGTTGATCTCGTCTGCAACGACTTCGGTTGCATAGCGCTTCTGTCCCTGCTGATCGGTCCAGCTTCTTGTCTGAATCGAGCCGACAACGCAGATGGACGATCCGCGGCGGAAATAGCGGGAAACGAATTCTGCTTGCTGACGCCAGGCAACGATATCAATGAAATCTGCCTGCGACTGACCCTGTGCGTCCTTCGACTGGAATCTGCGGTTAACCGCAATGCGGAAGGATACGACCGGAACGCCGCTCTGCGTCTGCTTCAGTTCGGGATCGGCAACCATTCTGCCCCCGAGGATTACTTTGTTGAGATTGAAGTTTGCCATGGATTACGCCTCCTTCTGTCAGCCGGGGCTTACGCCTCGGGCTGCTCGGTGGTCTCGGCAGCGGCAGCAGCGGCAGCGGCAGCAGCTTCCTTAGCGGCAGCAACGGCAGCAGCCTTAGCCAGTACCTTCTCATCCAGCTTGATTACGATCGAGCGCATGATAGCGTCATTGATGTTGTACAGACGCTCAAGCTCTGCGGGGAACTCAGGCTCGCTCTTGAAGTTAACGACAACGTAGTAACCTTCGTTAATATCGTTGATCGGGTACTTCAGACGGCGCTTGCCCCACTCGTTAACCTCGCTGATGGTGCCGTTTGCAGCAATCAGAGCAGTGAACTTTTCAACTGCAGCCTTGACTGCGTCGTCACCGATAGTCGGATCGACGATGAACAGGGTTTCGTAAGAGTTGATGACCTTTTCCATTTTTTACACCTCCCTATGGACATAAGCCCGCAAACATGAAAAATTTATCTGCGGGAAGGAGACGGGCATAATTAGCCCGTACCGAATAATTATTATAGCATAGATTGGAATGCTTGTCAAGGGGAAATTTTGTGTTTTTGCAAAACAAAAGAAGGGAGAAAATCTCCCTTCTTTTGTTCGCCTTGACCGATATGCATCATGCTGCAATAAAGGTATATTTTTCTTGCCATGGAGGAAGAAAGCCAATCTCATTAAGCCTTCTCCCCCTAGGGAAGGTGGCAGCCGAAGGCTGACGGATGAGGTGTTCTTCGGTAAAAATCTACACCTCATCCACCACTATCGTGGTCCCCCTTCCCCTCAAGGGGAAGGCTTTCCGCACGTTATTTTGCTGTGGCAACAAATCTATACCTTGCGTCAATACAGCTTGTATTTGAGGCGAAGGTTGTCGGCGATCATGGCGATGAATTCGGAATTCGTGGGTTTTCCGCGGTTGTTCTGTATCGTATAGCCGAAATAGGCGTTAAGCGTATCCACGTCGCCGCGATCCCAGGCGACCTCGATGGCGTGGCGGATGGCGCGTTCAACGCGGGAGGTTGTGGTGGCGTACTTTTTCGCAACCGAGGGATAGAGCACCTTTGTGACCGAATTGATGATATCCGAGTCCTTGACGGTGAGCAGAATAGCAGTGCGCAGATACTGATAGCCCTTGATGTGTGCGGGAACACCGATCTGATGGATAATTTTTGTCACCTGTGTTTCGATATCGGGTACGCGCTCGGTGCTGCTCGGCGGAAGGGAACTGCTTTGCTCCGGGCTGCGGTTTTGCGTCAACGCCGTGATATGTGCGATCAGGCTGGGATGATCGTATGGCTTGAGCAGACATAGCGCCGCGCCTGCGGCGGTTGCTTCCATAAAAAGCTCAGGATTGGAAACCATGGAGACGACAATGAAGACGGGAGCTTTGTCGGGGGCGTAATCAATTGCGCGGCTGTTGCGCAGAAGTCCGATGCCGTCGAGCTTCGAGAGCCAGACGTCCACGATGGCAACGTCGGGGTGAAAGCGGCTCAACTTGACAAGTGCTTCTTCGCCATTTGCGGCTTCCTCAATATTTCGATAACCCGCCCGGATCAGGCTTTCGCGCAGCTCCTGCCTCGTTTGCGCATTTTCGTCCGCTATCAATATCTTGTTTGTGTATTCCATGTCAGTGATCCTTTCTTTAATGTGGTAAATATTTCCTGTTGTGTGTATATTCTACCATATTTTGCCATACAATTCAAGATATTTCCTGAAATTTCCAGATATAAATCTGCACGAAAAAAATGCCCCAAAATTGGTAAAAAATACCAAATCAAGGCGTTTGCGTAATATAAATGGAGGCTGATGTCGGATCAGTCCTGTTTTTTGAATTCGGCGCCTGTCGAGTGGTGCTGACAGGGATGCTCAAAGAAGTGGGTCAGATCGACCGTCAAACGACCGTTTTCATCGGCGGAAAACCCGACGGCGCGAACCAGACGAAGCATTTCCTCGCTATCGATGGGGGCATCGTAGGCGGCAAAGTGGACGCCGCAGAGATCGATGAAGTTGAGCGCGGCGCGGCCGAGCACGAACATGGCCTCAAAGTCGATCTCGCGTCCGATGACGGTTCCCATGCTGCGCAGGGAGCCTCCGCCCGCATTCATGGTGAACTGACAGACACCGACGAGCTCGTCATCGACGGTCGCCGCATAAGCCAGCAGATCGGCATCGTATGGAATTCCGCAGCGGATGCAGGCCTCTTCCTGCTCTGCCTTGGATTGGATCGGTTTGACCTTGATTAACATAAAAACACTTCCTTTATATAATGGGGATTTATTTCTTCAGATATTCGACCTGTGCGCGGGTCAGATAGCGCCATTTTCCGGGCGCGAGATTGCCGAGCTTGAGGTCGCCTATGGCTACGCGGCAAAGGCGGAGAACGTCAAGTCCCTGTGCGGCGCAGGTCCGGCGGATCTGGCGGTTTCTTCCTTCGTAGAGGGTCATGCGCAGGGTGGTTGCGTTGTCCCGTCGGCTTACAAGCTCAATTTCGATCGGCTGTGTCAGATAGCCGTCGAGCTCAATCGGGCGGGAGAGGGCCTTGATTTGTTCCTCGTCCACGTAGCCGTCGAGCTTGACGTGATAGATTTTGGGAATCTCATGGCGCGGGTGTGTCAGCTTGTGGGTCAGCGCGCCGTCGTCGGTCAGAAGAAGCAGGCCCTCCGAATCGAGGTCAAGCCGACCGACCGGATAGATTCGCCGTCCAACGTCCCGGACCAGCTCGGTGACACAGCGGCGGCCACGGTTATCCGACATCGAGGTCAGGTATCCCCGCGGCTTATTGAGCATAACGTATGTATGCCCCGGGCGTTTCGGTGGCAGGACGGCTTGTCCGCGATATTCGACGCAGTCGACGCCGGGCAGGATTTTCTGCCCGACCTCGGCCGTCTGACCGTTCACCTTCACCCGACCGGCGGCAATTTCCGCTTCGGCGGCACGCCGCGAAAGCAGGCCGCAGTCGGTAAAATATTTTTGTAGTCTGATGGGTTCCATAGAAATCCTTTTTTGTTATTTTCCTCCGAGGAGTGTGCGCAGCCAATCAAAGAGCCCTCGGCGCGGTTCTGCCGAGTCAACCGAAAAAACGGCGACGAGCGGCGACTCCGCGACCACCTCGCCCTGAGAGAGCAAAAGCAGACGTCCGACCGTTCCCTCGGAGGAAACGGGGGCATAGAGCATGCGCGGCATCTCGACCCGGAGCTTGGGCTCGGGGGCGTCGGCAGGCAGGGTGACGGCGAGCGGTGCGGTATTGACGACCGTGACGTAATCAACCTTCCCCCCGATGACGGGAATCGTATAGCGGATACTGCCCGGCTCGCCAAGAGAATAGCGAACAAGCGAGGAGAAGCCGTACTCCAGCATGACGGTATGATCGTTCCAATCGTCGGGCGCGCCCAGCGTGACGGCGATCAGGGTTATACCGTTGCGTTCGGCGGCGCTGACCAGACATCGGCCGCTTTTCTTCGTATAGCCGGTTTTGACGCCGATGGCGCCGTCGTAGAGCTTGAGTAGCTTGTTATGATTGACGAGCAGGCGCACCCCCTCGGTTTCGTTGAGCGGGATGGTTTTCTTTTTGGTGGAGACAATGGTGCGAAATGCGGGCAAACGCAGTGCCTCGGCGGTGATTTCGGCAAGCTCTCTTGCGGTGGTGTAGTGCATTTCATCCCAAAGCCCGTGGGGATTGGTGAAATGTGTATCCTTCAGCCCCATTTCGTCAGCGCAGGCATTCATTTCTGCGGCAAACGCCTCGATGCTGCCCGAGACGGCGATCGCAATGGCTGCCGCCGCGTCGTTCGCGCTCTCAAGGAGCATGGCGTAAAGCAGATCCTCAAGGGTAAGCTTTTCCCCGGCATAGAGATAAACCGACGAGCCCTCGATGCCGACCGCTCCGGGGGAAACCGCAATGATCTCATCCAGCGCAAGTGCATGCAACGCTACGAGGGCGGTCATAATTTTGGTCGTGCTGGCCATTGCGTGTCGGGTATCGGCAGATTTTTCCCAGACCACGCGTCCCGAGTCTGCATCAATCAGAATGGCACATTCGGCTGATACGGCGGGTTTTCCTGCGGCTGATGCCACTGGGCAGAGGGGAGCGAGGATGAGGCAAAGGCATAGCAGGGCGGAGATGGATACTTTGATCGAATTCGGCATTACGGTTGCTCCCGTTATCAGAATAGTTTGTACCATTCTATGCGGCGGGAGATGGCGTTATGTGCCGGGATCAGTCGAGATTATCCTCGGGGTCGTCCTTCTTTTTGGCGAAAACGGCCTTCAGCTTGGCAAAAATATCGGGGGAACGTTCGATGATTCCGCTGATCTGTTCAATGGGATCGTTTGGTACGGGCGTGCCGACGTTGATCAGATCGACGTTTCCTTCCTTATTGATCACGAGAAAACCGACCGGGGAGATGGAGAGTCCCGTACCGCCGCCGCCGCCAAAATTCTGGGGGAGCGAGCGAGCGTTGGTCTGGCCGTCGCCTGCGTTCTTGTTGTTGTAATCAAGACCGCCGGAGGCGAAGCCCATCGAAATTTTGGAGATGGGAATAATGGTGGTCCCGCTTTCGGTGTTGATGGGATTTCCGATAACGGTATTCGCATCAACCATGGTGCGGATGTTTTCCAGAGAGGTTTGGATAATGTCCTGAAGCTTGTTTGCGGAATTATCTGCCATAACGGTATATCCTTTCTTCATTGTAATCGTTCGGATTTATTTGTTCAAGCCGTCGGCTTGGCTTTGTCGGGGAGGGATGCTTTTACCGCGGACGGAATTGCCTGTTCCGGTGCGGTGGGCTTGGGCTTGTGGCGCAAAAAGCCGAAAAGCGCGCGGAAGAGAATATCGAGAAGATGCCAGACGCGCAGAGAAAAGGCAATGCGTATATCCGCGGAAAAATGCTCGGCAAGGTAATCGGGGACAACGAGGATGTCACAGCGGCGAACGGTGTGCAGATTGGTAATCCGATCGAGTACCTCGAGCAGAGCGCCGACAGCGGGATAAACGGCGCCCCAAAGGATGGCCGTTTTGGCCGCATCGCCGGTCGCAACCGTAATGCGAAGACGGGTCAGCTCAATATGCAGATGCCGGCCGAAGCGGGCGAGAATGATCTTGACCAGGGCAAGGATCATGTTGACCGTTTCGTTCAGCGGTGTCTTGGGCCGGTTCCTTTTCGCCGCCTTCCGCTCTGCCTTGCGCTGTTTTTTCAGCGCATCCTTTTCTTTTTGGGCACGGGCACGCTTAGCCAATGCCAGACGGCGGCGTGCGTCCCTTTTTCGCATTCTGCGGAGACCGTAGCGGGAAACCCTGACCTTTTTCGTCCGACGGGGAAGAATACGGAAGGGGATACCGAGCACGCGCACCGTCAGACACACCTCATCGGCGTATTCGATGACGATTTTGAATTTGAGAAGGAGGATAAAGGCCAATACGGCGGTTATGATCAGCAGAACGGTCATCTGTGGTATCCTCCTTTCGACAGAGTAAGTATTGCCCGCACGGGGGAGGGTTAATCTTCGGTCAGGGCATCTGCGTCAATTGCGCCCTCGGGAAGGTCCTCCTCCGGATCGGGGATCGAGGCAGCCTCCTCGTTCTCGGGGGTGTCGTCTTCGGCGGAAGGGGAAGACTCGGGCGCGGCCTCGTTTTCCGGTGCGTCGTTGTTTTCGCCTTCCTCGGGCGAATTCTGCTCTTCCTCGCCCTTGGCTTCTTCGTATTTAGTCGAGCTGGCAAGGGCAAGCGCGTCGGCATCGGGCAGATCGGCCAGGCTGTTAAGGCCGAAGATGCGCAGAAAATCGGTGGTGGTCGCATAAAGCATAGGGCGGCCGGGCGCGTCAAGACGGCCGCAGGGCTCGATCAGGTGACGGTCGAGCAGAGAGCCGATCGCATAAGAGCTGTCCACGCCGCGCACGGTGTCGATATAGGAGCGGGTGACGGGCTGATTATAGGCCACGATAGAGAGAACCTCAAGCGAGGAGTTGGAGAGGTTGCCGCCTCGGCGGATACCGAGTGCCTCACGGATGTAGGGAGCAAACTCTTCCTTGGTGCAGAGCTGACAGCAGTCCTCGGTGCAGAGCATCATGATGCCGCGCTCGCTGTCCTCGCCGTTGTAGCCGATCGCCATGTGCTCGGTCAGGCGCTTCACCTCGCGCGGGGGAAGGCCAAGCACCTCGCTGAGCTTATCATAGGTGACGGGATGTCCCGCGGCGAAAAGAATCGCCTCGATGGCTCGGGTGATCATACGAATATCAGTAATTGCGTTATCCATTGTCGGTATTCCTTTCGTTCGCAGAATCGTCGGCAGAATCGGTCTTATCGGTTGGACTCGGCGCGTGATCGAATTCGCCGCCCTCGTCGGTGAGAATGGTTGATTCGTCCGTGTTGAGCAGGAAACGGGTACTCAGATCGTAAATCGGGCGTGATTCATCTTCGTCAAGATCGATGAGGAGACGGCGAACCTTGATCAGTTCGAGCACGCCGAGGAATGCGGCAATCAGATCGGAGCGCGACTCACTTCCGCCGAGAAGCTCGCCGAGGGTGGAGGCACCCTTGGTCTGCATATGGCTGAGAATGCCGATGATCTTGACCTCGACCGGGACGATCGGGCGGCGGATCAGCGGGGTGAAGTGGGTGGACATTTCCCTGTGCGTGTGCTTGGTTTGTGCGAGGATATGACGCAGAGCGCGGTGCAGAAGCTCAACCTCGTGGTCTGCCACGTAGGAGCGGTCAACCGTAATTTCATCAGTATCCTTAATCATGCGGCCGCCGTAAACCGTATAGCGCTCGTTGAGCTTGACCGCCGCCGCCTTGGCGCGCTGATACTGCAGAAGGGCATCGGCCAGCGCGGCACGGGGGTCCTCTGCCTCTTCCTCC
>JAZNCR010000086.1:0-2179 GCA_045587605.1 Eubacteriales bacterium | reverse complement strand
GAGCGGCGCAGAACGCGGGCGGGCGTGCCCGTTTTGAAGCGCATCAGCGAAATACCGAGCGCGCGAAGCGATTCGGAAAGGCCGCAGGCGGGAAGCAGACCGTCGGGACCCGCCGCATAATTGCGGTCGCCCACGAAAATGCGCCCATCAAGGAAGGTGCCGGTGGCAATAACCACCGCCTTCGCTGCCCAGCGCTCGCCGATTCGTGTCACGACGCCTGTGACAAAAGGTTGCCCGTCTTCACCCCGTTCGGTAAGAAGCTCGGTGACCTCGCCCTGAATCAGGCGCAGATTCGGCGTCTGCTCAAGCACCTGCTTGACGTGCGCGGCATACGCGCGGCGGTCAGCCTGGATTCGCTTGGACTGTACCGCCGCCCCCCTGCCCAGTTTCAGCGTGCGGGACTGCAGGGTAACGGCATCGGCCGCCCGTCCCATCTCGCCGCCAAGTGCGTCGATCTCGTAAACGAGATGTCCCTTGCCCGTGCCCCCAATCGAAGGATTGCAGGGCATATTCGCAACGGCATCCAGGGACATCGTAAACAACACCGTGTCACACCCGAGCCGAGCCGCGGCAAGCGCCGCCTCGACACCCGCGTGACCTGCGCCGATGACGATAATTTGTGAGGTAAGCGTCATGTGTGTCCTTTCTTGCGGGGGAGGGTGCTTTTTCGGAAAAAAGCACCCTCCCCCGCACCCCCTCCCGAAAAACCTGCAATAGGAAAGTTTTTGGGGGATTCCAAGGGGACTTTTTTCAAAAAGTCCCCTTGGTGCGGGTTTGGGGCGCAAAGCCCCAAGGTCTTTATTGTTTTATCTTTTCCCAGTACGCTTTCGCGGCCTGTTCTTGCTTGTTGTCCCCCCAGACGTAGTAGTGCGCATCGGCGAGGTCATGGGGGAGATAGGCCTGCTTGACGTAGTGATTCGGGTAGTCGTGGGGATATTTGTATCCCTTGAAGAGCGGAGAAGCCAGGTGCTCGGGGACGGTGAGCCCCTTCCCTGCCTCAACGTCGGCGGCCGCGGCGAGCACGGCGTTATGTGCGGTATTGGATTTCGGTGCGGTTGCCAGCAGAACGGCGGCATTGGCCAGCGGAAGTCTGGCCTCGGGCATACCGAGCTCGCGTGCCGCCGCACAGCAGGCATGGGTCACGACGGCGGCGAGGGGGTAGGCGAGTCCAATATCCTCGGAGGCGATCACCTGCAGGCGGCGGCAGACCGAGAGCAGCTCGCCGAGCGAGAGAAGCTTGGCCAGATAGAAGACGGCGGCGTCGGGATCCGAGCCGCGGATCGATTTCTGCAGGCAGGAGAGCAGATCGTAGTGCGTATCGTCGTCAAATGCACCCAGAGCCGACGGCGAGAAGGACTCAAGTGCTTCCACCGTGATCTCTCCGTCCTCGCCTGCGGCATAGTAGCCGTTTTCGAGCAGTCCCAGCGCACGGCGAACGTCACCCGCAGCGACACGTCCGATAAAAGCAAGCGCATCGGTGCCGATCGTTCGCTCCGCCTCGCCCGATACGCGCCCCTCGTTGAGGATGGCAAGCGCACGGGTCAGCGCGGGGTAGATTTCCTCACCCCGCACAGGCTTAAACTCAAAGAGCGAGCAGCGGGAGATGAGCGCGTTGTAGAGACAAAAATGCGGGTTTTCGGTGGTCGAGGCGATGAGCGTAATGCGCCCGTCCTCGATATATTCGAGCAACGACTGCTGCTGCTTGCGGTTGAAATATTGGATCTCGTCAAGATACAGCAGAATTCCGCCCGCACCGAACAGCCCCTCGGTCTCGGCCGCGGCGGCCTTGATGTCGGCAAGCGACGCGGTCGTGGCGTTGAGCCGGACCAGACGCTTGTCCGACGTCGCGGCGATGATGGATGCGGCGGTCGTTTTGCCCACGCCGGGCGGTCCGTAGAAGATCATGTTGGGAATCCGTCCCGCGGCAACCATGCGGCGCAGAACGCCGCGTTCGCCGAACAGGTGCGCCTGCCCCACCATATCGTCAAGTGAGCGCGGTCTGACGCGGTCGGCCAAGGGTTGAGAGGAGAGCATATGGTTACCTCCTGTTGGAGAAATAAGGCTGAGAGAGGATGGATGCGGAAGGATGTCGCCGCCTACAAAATAAAGAAGTTTCGTTCGTGCATTAACTCAACCGACATCTTGCCGTTTGGTGGCGGGCGACCAATGGTCGCCCCTA
>JAZNCR010000085.1:0-3306 GCA_045587605.1 Eubacteriales bacterium | reverse complement strand
ATATCTGATCGGTGACGAGCTTGGTGCAATCATCACGCGTGAGGTGGTTGTCACCATCGAGGAGCGTCTCTTTGATGAGGGCCGGGACAGCGAAGAAAGCCTCGTTCCGCGCAGCCCCGTCGTCTGCGTTATGGGTCACGTTGACCACGGTAAGACCTCTCTGCTCGACGCGATCCGTCATGCGAACGTCACCGCAGGTGAAGCGGGCGGTATTACCCAGCACATCGGTGCATACCGCGTCAAGGTCGGCGATAAGGAATTGACCTTCCTTGATACGCCCGGTCATGAGGCGTTCACCGCAATGCGTGCCCGCGGCGCGCAGTCGACCGATATTGCCATCCTCGTCGTTGCTGCCGATGACGGTATTATGCCCCAGACGGTCGAGGCAATTAACCACGCCAAGGCTGCCGGCATTGAAATCGTCGTTGCCATCAACAAGATGGATAAGCCGACCGCAAATCCCGATATGGTCAAGCAGGCGCTGACCAACTACAGCCTCGTTCCCGAGGAGTGGGGCGGCGACGTTATCTGCTGTCCCGTGTCGGCGCTCACCCATCAGGGTCTGGACGAACTGCTTGAGAACGTCCTGCTCGTGGCGGAGATGAAGGAGCTCAAGGCCAACCCGAACCGCCGTGCGAAGGGTCTGGTCATCGAGGCGAAGCTGGATAAGGGACGCGGCCCTGTCGCTACCGTCCTCGTCCAGAACGGTACGCTCCACGCAGGCGATATCGTCATTGCCGGTACGGCTGTCGGCCGTGTCCGCGCGATGACCGACCACAACGGCCGCCAGCTGAAGGAAGCCGGCCCGTCGGTTCCGGTTGAGATCATCGGTCTTGCCGAGGTTCCGCAGGCGGGTGACGAGTTCAACGCGGTCGAGGACGAGCGCATGGCGCGTACCCTCGCCGAACAGCGTAAGGACAAGGCAAAGGAAGAAATCTTCAAGGCGAACGCCCGTGCCAACCTGGACGATCTGTTCAGCCAGATCAAGGAGGGCGTCAAGGAGCTGTCCATCATTGTTAAAGCCGACGTCGGCGGCTCTGCCGAGGCGGTTAAGGCGTCTCTGGAGAAGATCTCCAATGAAGAGGTTAAGGTTCGCGTGATTCACTCGGCCGTCGGCGGGATCACCGAGGGTGACGTTATGCTTGCCGCTGCCTCGAACGCCATTATCGTCGGCTTCAACGTCCGTCCGGACAAGGCGGCAATTGACTCCGCCGAGCGTCAGGGCGTTGACGTCCGCACCTACCGCATCATCTATGAGTGCATCGAGGAGATCACCGCGGCCATGAAGGGTATGCTTGCCCCGCAGTTCCGCGAGGTCGTGCTCGGCCATGCCGAGGTCCGCCAGACCATCCACGTGCCGAACGTCGGTACGATTGCCGGCTCGTACGTACAGGACGGTAAGGTTGCCCGCAACGCACAGATCCGTGTCGTTCGTGACGGCATCGTGATCTACGAGGATAAGATTTCCTCGCTGAAGCGCTTCAAGGACGATGCGCGTGAGGTTGCATCCGGCTTTGAATGCGGTATTGGTCTTGAAAAGTTCAATGATATTAAGGAAGGCGATATTCTCGAGGCCTTCATGATGGAAGAAATCGAGCGCTGAGGCGCGATGTGAAAAAGAGAAAGGAGGGGTGTTCCCGTGCTGCATGAAAAATCCTGTGGTGCAGTCGTTCTGCGCAGAGAGGGAGAAGCAACGTACGTTTTGCTGATCCGACATCGAAAGGGCGGACACCGCTCCTTCCCCAAGGGACACGTTGAGCGCGGTGAGAGCGAACGGCGCACCGCAGAGCGCGAGGTGCGCGAGGAAACGGGTGCCGTTATTCAGATTCGCGAGCGCTTCCGCGTGCCGATCCGCTATTCGCCCATGCCGGGCGTCGAAAAGGAGGTCGTGTACTTCCTCGCCTTTACCGACAACGCCGAAATCCGTCCCCGACCGGGGGAGATTGCCGAGGTCGAATGGGTGAACGTCGATTCCGCCGAACGCGCACTCTCCCACGAAAACGACCGCATGGTCTTCCGCTCTGCAAGGAGGTATTTACGCAGGGTGGGTAAGATTGGTTGACCGAGGGAGACGGGGAGAAGGAAGGGGACGCTTTTTGAAAAAAGCGTCCCCTTCCTTCTTTCGCTGCCTGCGGCAGCGAAATTCATCCATCCCCTCCAAAAACTTCCTATAACGGATGACTTATTGGCGAGATCTGACCGAAGGCTTAGCGCACAGCCGCTCGCATCTGCCAAATCCTCTTATATTGGAAGTTTTCGCGGTTAGGGGTGAAATAAATTGCCGTAGGCAATTTATGAGGGGGAAGGTGCCTTTTTCAAAAGGCGCCTTCCCCCTCATATTCCCACTCCGGTACATATATTTCCCCTATCGACTCGGAAGATTGCATATATCCGAGGAAGGGGGTAGAGGCGGAGAGGGCGGTATTGTATTCGAATGTGGTGAGTGTTCGGTTGAGTGGTGGTGCGAGTGAGATGGCGGATGGGGGTGTGTACTGGCGCATCAGGCTGAGGCGGATAGTGGAGGGATCGACCGTTTGCGCGAGGCGGGCGAGGGCGGTTGCGGAGTCTTTGCGGTGGCCGGGCAGGACGAGGTGGCGAACGATGACGCCGCGCAGGGCGATGCCGTCATCCGAGAAGCGGACAGGCCCGGTTTGTGCGGTCATTTCGGCAATCGCGGCAAGCGCGACCTCGGGGTAATCGGCGGGCGCGCCGCAGGAGAGGGCGGCGTCTGCCGTGCCGTATTTTAAATCGGGCAGCCACACGTCGATGTAAGGCGCGATTTCGCGAATGGTATCGATCGATTCATAGCCGCCGCAGTTGTAGACGACGGGGATGTGCAGTTCTGCTTTGACGCGCTCAAGCGCGTCGATCACGGTGGGCAGATAATGGGTTGCTGTGACGAGATTGATGTTGTGCGCGCCCTCGTCTTCAAGCGAGCGCATGATGGAAGCGAGCTCCTCTGCGCCCACGCGCCGACCTGCCTGTGCGTTTCGGCTGATAACGTGGTTCTGGCAAAAGGGACAGCGCAGGGTACAGCCGCTGAAGAATATCGTGCCCGAGCCGCGCGTGCCGCTGATGGGTGGCTCTTCGCCGAAATGCAGGCCTGCACGGGCGATGTACGCCCCGTCACCGCCGCCGCAGAAGCCGCGCGCGCCCGCCGTGCGGTCGATGCCGCAGGCGCGAGGGCAGAGTCGGCAGTTTTCGTATGTAAGCATAAGTGACCTCCGAGATAACGAAGGGGATGCCTGTTTGGGCATCCCCTTCCCTTTTTTGGTTGGGCTGTTATTTGCGCAGAGCGATCGCACC
>JAZNCR010000084.1:0-4497 GCA_045587605.1 Eubacteriales bacterium | reverse complement strand
GCCAATAAAGGGTAGGGCTATGCCCGAAAATGAAATACCACCCGCTATGCGGGTGGATTTTTATTTTTTGACGCGGAAGAAAAGTCGCTTCATTGCGCGCCCGTTGAAGGGAATGAGCGGATAGAGATACGATTTTTTTCGGTTGACGGTTGAATTGGTGGAGAGCAAAACAATACATCCGATCAGACCGAGCACAAATCCCCATACGTCAAAGAGGGCGGTGAGGATAAGAAGCCCCACCCGCAGAAATTTGAAGGCATAGCTCAGCTCCATGCTTGGCTGCGTGAAGTTTGCGATGGCGACGAAGGCCATATAGACGATGACCTCAGGGAGCAGCCAGCCGATATCCACCGCAAAGTCACCGAGGATAAGACCACCGACCACCGAGAGGGAATTGGTGAGCATACTCGGCGTATTCATCGAGGCGAGCTTAAGTCCGTCAATGACGAATTCGGTCAGAATAAGCTGGGCAAAGATGGGAATCCGCGCTTGCTCGGTGGGGATAATGAAGGACATCCATTCGGGCAGCCACGCGGGGTGGGAGATGAGGAGATACCAGAGTGGGGTGAGAAATAGGGTGACCCAGAAGATGGCGTGTCGGAGCAGACGGACGTAACAGCCTGTGACGGGAGGGAAGTAATAGTCCCCCGTTTCCTGCAGAAAATCAAAGATGGAGGTTGGGAGAATCATTGCTTCGGGCGAGTTGTCGCAGAGAATGAGCACGCTTCCCTCAAGGAGAGACGCGGCGGCCGCATCGGGACGCTCGGTGCATCGGATCTTGGGGAAAGGATTGTACCACCGCGTTTTGATGAGCGTTTCGGCAAGTGACTGATGACCGAGCGTCAGCGCGTCGGTTTTTGTGTTTTTGAGCTTTTCCGTAAGATAATCGACGTACTCGGGATCGGCCTTTCCCGCAATATAGCAGAGGACAACGTCGGTCTTCGATTCGCTCCCCACCGTATAATAGGCCATGGTCAGATGCGGATCGCGGATGCGGCGGCGGACCAGTGCTGTGTTGAAGATCAGGGTCTCCACAAAGCCGTCCCGTGCGCCCCGCATGACCCGATCGTTCTCGGGCTCCTGCGTCTCCCGCGCGGGATAGGTTCGCGCGTCGATGACGATTGCGTCTGCCCCGAAGGAGGAGCCGACGGCAACCGCCGCTCCGCTGAGTACCATCATAACGAGCGTGTCCAGCGAATCGGTGACGTCGGTTTCAACGTAGGTCACCTGCCGTTCCACAAAATCCTTTGCCCCGCGTCCGCCGAGCCCCTCCAGCGTCGTAAAAGAGAGCATCAGCTTCTGCATAACGACATCCTTGATGAAGCCGTCGATATAGTACAGCGTCAATTCATCTTCGCCCACGCGAAGTACCTTTTTGATCACGTCAAAGTTGGCATCAATGCGCAGCGTGCAGTCAAGCAGAGTAACGTTTTCGGTGTAATTTGTTCCCAGTCTTTGCATCATCATTCCCCCAAAAGAAGCATCTGGCAAAAGTATCTCCCGTTCGGGGGATTTTATACAGGCAGCGGGTCGGCAGAAAAGAAAAAGGACTGCCCGCGAGGTGCAGACAGTCCAAAATCCGGTCAATGCAATATCTGCTCGGTGATCCACATCACGACGGGGATGGAGAGAACCGAGAGCAGGGAGGAGATGCCGACGGTAAGCGCGGCGTATGCGGGCTTGATCCCGTAGGTTTCGCCGTACATGGTAATGACCGAGCCGGAGGGCATTGCGGCCATGACGGCGGCGAAGCGGACATAGTCGGCGTCAAATCCGCAGAGATGCATCAAAAGGCTTACCGCGACGGGCAGAAGGATGAGCTTGTGCAGGCTGAGCAGATAGAGCTTGCCCGAGCAGAGAAGCGATTTGAGCGGAAGGGTCGCGAGAAGGGCACCCGTGATCAGCATGGAGATGGGGGTGCAGAGGGAGGCGACGTAATCGGTGAAGCGAAGAAGGAAATCGGGGATGGGCAGGCGGGAAAAATAGACCGCAAGTCCGACGGCGCAGGGAATCGTGCCAAAGTTGAGAAAAATATCCTTCATTCGCGGACGGATATCCCCTCTGCCGCGGGCAAGAATCAGAATGCCCAGCGTCCAGATAAGCGTGTGAAAGCTGATGAGATAAAACGCGCCCCAGAACAGTCCCCTGTCACCGAGCACCGATTCGAGAATGGGGAACCCGATAAAGCCGCAGTTGGCGAAAATGAGAGAAAATTCGGAAAGCTTTCGCTCGTCAAGATCGCGGATGGGGCGGCAGACGGCGTAGGCGCAGAGTGCCATAAAGGCGTGCAGGATAAAGCCGAGCAGGAGAATCCGAAGCGCGTCCCCTGCCTCCTCGGTGCTGTACGGCTGACGGATCAGCGAGTTGATAATCAGAGCAGGCTGTCCGATGCGGATGATCAGCCGGGAAAGACCTTTTGATAACGCATCGTCGATGATGCGCAGCCGGCGGGCGAGATAGCCGAGCGCAAGAAGCAAGAAGAGACAGGCGACGATGTTGATGAGGGACTGCATATTCATTCGCCGATTGCTGCACCCAGCTCGTCCAGCTTTGCGCGGATGTTCTGCATATCGGTCAGCATTTCTTCCTTCTTGCGCGGGTCGCGAAGAAGTGCCGCCGGATGATAGACAGCCGTGATGAGGAAGCGTCCGCGCTCGAACCACTGCCCGTGCTCGCGCGTGATGCGGAAGTCTTCCTTGATGAGCCGCATGGCCGAGATCCGGCCGAGGCAGACGATGATTTTCGGGTTGATCAGCCTGACCTGCTCACGCAGATAATCCATGCAGGCATTCTCCTCCTCGGGCAGGGGATCGCGGTTTTTCGGAGGACGGCATTTGAGAATGTTGGCAATATAGACCTTCTCGCGCGGAATATCCACGGCGTAGAGAAATTGGTCAAGCAGCTTTCCGGCGCGGCCCACGAAGGGCACGCCTGACAGATCCTCCTGCTCGCCCGGTGCCTCACCGACGAAAAGCAGATCAGCCCCACGGTCTCCCGTGCCGAACACGCAGTTGGTGCGGCTTTCGTGCAGGGGGCATTTCGTGCAGGCTCGACAGGCTTCTTCAAGCGTTTCCCATGCTTCCATATGTAAATCCTTCCTTTCGGGGCAGTCGGTATTTTTTTGTTCTGAAAATTATTATACTCCATTTTGCCGCAATACGCAAGAGGAGAGGAAAAAATTCTCCCCCTCTCCCACGGCATAACCAATTTGGGGAAGGGTATACTGAAGGAAAAGGGAGTGATTTCATGGGAAAGCACAAAAAAATCACGGTCGTACTGATCTGCTACCTGCTCGGCGGTCTGCTTGCGGCCGGCGGCTTTGCGCTCACTGCCCATCACGGCAGTCGGGAAAGGGCAAGAATCGAGACCGAAGCGCGGGTGAGGGCAATGACCGATGCGGTCGGCAGAATAGAAGAGATGGCAGAGACGCTTGCCGTTGCGGTGGCGGCCGAGCAGCCGCTTCCCGCGTTGCTTGAGGTGCGCCGCGATGCTGATCTTGCCGCATCCGCCCTTGCGCAAATTGCCCTTTCGGGAGAGGGCGGCGGGCTTCTGCGTCGTTTCGCCCTTTGCACGGCCGAGATCAGCGGCGGGATGGCGGATGATCTTTCGGGCGACCGCTCGCGGGTCCCCGATTACGCGCTCCTCATTCGCCTGCGCGACTGTGCGCTTGCCCTGACCGAGCAGGTTCTGCCCGCCGCGCTTGATCCGCATACCGGGGAGATGGACGATGCGGCTCTTGCCGAACATTTTTCGTCGCTCGGCAGGCTTTATTACGACGGCGTCGGCTCGGACGTCCGACCGCCGAGCGGCTATTTGATGCTGGAGCGTGAGGGGAAGATCGGCGAGGAGGAGGCACGCAGGATTGCGGAGCAAATTGCAGGGAAATCCGCCCGCCTCTCCCGCACACAGGCGGACGGCGAGCCGGAGCGGTATTGCTTTACCGCGAAAAATCTTGCCGTCAGCATAACGGCGTCGGGTGGTCATCTCTTATCTTTTTTGTATGACCGTACCTCGCGTGCGGAGGACATCGGTGCAGAGACCGCCCGTACGGCCGCAGAAGAAATGATTTCGACCTATGCACCCGAGCCGATGATCTGCTTTGCCGAGGAGACGGGAGAGGGAACCTACTTTTTTACGTTTATTCCGACCGATCCCGACTTTCTGCGTCTGAGTGAGCGGATTCTTGTCGGAATCGATGCCGCATCGGGTGGGCTCAGCCTGTGGGATGCCGACCGCTATTACCGCTATCATACGGGTACGCGGATATTTCCCGAGCAAATGCTCTCTCCCGAGGCGGCGGCAAACCTGTACGGCAGCCCCATGCCTGCCGAGCTTTGCATCGCCATCCGTCCCGACGGCAGAGAAATCCTCTGCTACTGCATTGGTGAGGGGGACGACGTTATTTACGTCAACGCCGTAACCGGAAAAGCAGAGCAGACCGCATAGCGTGAAGCCTCAGCGCTCGGCACCGAATACGCGTCTGCGCAGTGTGCGGCA
>JAZNCR010000083.1:0-6138 GCA_045587605.1 Eubacteriales bacterium | reverse complement strand
ATCAAGTACTTCGCAGAGCTGGCATAAGTTCCAAACAAGCTCAAAGGGTGCTGCGCATTGCGCAGCACCCTTTTCATTTATGATAAAACAGGTAAAGCCATGCGGCATCTTGCCGTTTGGCAATGGGGCGTCGAGGCGCCGCCCCCTACGGGGGATGTACCAATCGAGCAACTCTGCCGTAGTATGATGCGTATCTTTCCGTTCGGTGGCGGGCGACCGCAGGTCGCCC
Source organism: Eubacteriales bacterium (assembly GCA_045587605.1). GTDB lineage: Bacteria > Bacillota > Clostridia > Oscillospirales > CAG-272 > SIG693. The sequence continues at coordinate 5,909 of JAZNCR010000083.1, read as the reverse complement.
CTACGGTGGTATCGTTCGGTTATCGTATGCTCCCTCCCGCTGACGGGAAAACGATTCTTTTTAGTTTTCTTCCGATTCCGTCACGGGAATCTCAATGGCCCCTTCTATCTTTTCAAACGCCTTGATCTCCTGCCGAATCAAATAGAGAATTTCCCCATTTGCCGAGCGTCCATAATATTTGGATATATAGTGCAGCTTATAATGCAGCTCCGGATCAATTTCAATTCCGAGATGCTTATTTTTCTTATTTCGCATATAATCCTCCAAAAATATCTTAATTTAAGTATATTTTAAGATTATTTTATGGTATAATGTTGTCAGTATACTTAAAACAAGTAGACTTAATTTATTTAGGAGGATGTATGAAGGTTGCAATTGTTGGTTCAAGGCGTATTTCCACGGTCGATATAGAAGCTTATGTATCTGCCGAGGATGAAATCGTGTCGGGAGGTGCTGCAGGCGTTGACAGCTGTGCTGCCGAATACGCACAGCAAAAAGCAATGAAGCTCACCCTTTTCCTGCCCGAATAATCGCGCTATGGTCGAGCAGCGCCAATTGTTCGTAACAAACAAATTGTTGATTATGCAGAAAAAGTGATTGTTTTTTGGGACGGAAAGTCAAAGGGCACCTTATCGGTAATAAACTATGCGGAGAAAACGAGAAAGCCATGTAAGATTATTCTTTGCGAATAATTTGCATATCGCCAAACGTACCGCATCATATGCATTGGGTTCTTAAGGAGAGTTTTTTACAATCCTGTAGCATATGGACAAGCGCTTGCCGCCAGAGGCTCCCTTGTGTAAAGGGAGCTGTCGCGAAGCGACTGAGGGATTGTTTTACGAAGAAATTTTGCTTTTTACAATCCCTCCGTCACGGCAAGCCGTGACACCTCCCTTTACACAAGGGAGGCTTTTTGTTCACCTTCAAGTACGCTCCTCCTCACTACCGGCGGTATCGTAATAGAAAATAGCCGATACGGAAACAAATCCGTATCGGCTATTTTACTGTTCTTCAGAGTCCGAAGTATACGCGGCACATTTTTTATTCTTCTCCCTCCACGCGGAGGATACGGAAGCCCATGGCGGGCACGGTGATTGTTTCGGCAGCGAGGAAGATCTCCTCGTCGATGATATCGCGGCAGGGATGGTCGAAGGTATACGCACGCGGAGCATCCCCCACATTCACCGCGACAAGCAGCGTTTCCTCGGGCAGGGTGCGGGCAAAGAGGATGCTGCCATCTTCGGCAGAGAGCACGGTGGTATCCCCCTCAGCCAGCGTTCTTGACGACGCACGCAGACCGCCGATGCGGCGGTAATGGGCAAGCAGGCTCGCGTCCTCTCTTCCCCACGGGAAGGGGAGGCGATTGAAGGGGTCTCGCCAGCCCTCCATGCCCGCTTCGTCTCCGTAATACACGCAGGGTACGCCGGGCAGGCAGGCCACCGTCACGTAGGCACAGCGCAGACGGGCGATTGCGCGTTCTCTCGCCTCGGGCGAGAGCCGCAGGGTGGACAGCTCGGCGCTGGTATGCTCGTCACTTCTCTCGCCTGCCAGCACGTTGAGAATTCGCTCGGTATCGTGTGTGCCGAGGTGATTCATCTGTATCTGCAGAACCTGCGTCGGATAGTTATGGATGAGCCGATTTACCGTTTCGCGCAAGCCGCGGGCATCTCGGTCACGGACAAAGGCAACGATCGCCTCGCGGAGGGGATAATTCATCACCGCATCGATCTGATGGCCGCGGAAATAACGGCGGCGGGAATCATAGGCAATCTTATTGGATGCGTCCTCCCAGACCTCGCCGTAGATGACCGCCTCCGGATCGATCGCCTTGACCGCCGTGCGGAATTCCTCAACGAGGGAGGGCGCGAGTTCATCCACCACGTCAAGCCGCCAGCCGCCGATGCCCATCCTGCCCCAGCGGGGAACAACTTCTTCGCAGATGAAGCGGCGGTAGTCGGGGCTGTCCGAGCGGACGGTCGGCAGAATATCAATATCCCACCAACAGCGATAGCGGTTCGGATACTCGTGGAAGGTATACCACGCATAGTAAGGGGAGTCTTGGCTGTCAAGCGCTCCCTCGGGCGGATAATTGCCGTATCGGTTAAAATAGCGGCTGTCGTCACCGGTATGGTTGAAGACACCGTCGAGAATCACGCGGATACCGTAATCGGCGGCACGCGCAATGACGGTGCGAAGTCCCTCCTCACCGCCGAACATTTCGTCTACCTCGAGATAATCTCCCGTGTCGTACTTATGATTGGATCGTGCGCGAAAAATGGGGCTGAGGTAGATACAGCGCACACCGAGCGAGGCGATGTAGGGCATCCTGTCGGCAATGCCGTAGAGCGTTCCGCCGAAAAAGGTGGTGTTCTCCATCCGTCCGCCCGGCACGTCGGCAAATTCGGGAATCCCGTTTTCCCAGTCCGGCTCAATCGTCGCATCGGGGCGGCAGGGCACCTCCCCGCCCCGCGCGAAGCGGTCAACGAAGATATGGTACATCACACCGCGGCGGACGAAATCGGGGGTACGGTAATCGGCAGCATAGACGGTCAGCTGCTCGGTCGGTGCATCGGGGGAATAGGTGATGCGGAGCGCCGTGGCGTCGCCGTGCGCACTAAAGCTGTACAACCTGCCGTAGTCGGTCTCAAGCACGAATTTCGTCCAGAAGAACCCGTCCTTAACGGTCAGGGAAGACATGGGCAGCTCAAGCGAAAACAGATCCCAAAGGCAATCCCCGCCCACTGCGGTAAGCGGGAAATCGCGGGACATTCCGCTGTCATCATCGAGGACGGAGAAGGCGGCGGCATGACAGAGCAGCGCGCGGTTTACCCGCAGGGTCAGCGTCAGCCTATCGTTAAGGGAAAAGGCACCGAGGTGTCCCGCCGCGCCTCTCTCTGCTGAGCGGCGCTCAAGGCAGAGAGGACACGGGATGGTCGTCGGATCAGCATATACACGCATCGGGTACTCAATCCTCGGTCTTAACGCGGTCGATGTGCCAGATGCGCTCGGCATACTCGGTCACGGAACGGTCGGCGGAGAAGATGCCCGCACGGGCAATGTTATAAAGCGATTTGCGGTTCCAGCCCTCTGCGTCCGCATAGTCACGCTCAAGGCGGTCATGCGCCTGGCAATAGGCATCGAAATCGGCCATGCAGAGATAGGGATCGGGCACACCGGGTGCGCTGATAAAATAATCGTAGAGATTCGAGAAGGACTGTCCTGCAAAGCCGGTATTCAGGCTGTCGATGACACGGCGAAGGACGGGGTTTGCACGATAATACATGGATGCCTGGTAGCCCGAACGCCAGATCGACTCTACCTCGGGGGTGGTCAGACCGAAGATATAGCAGTTTTCGTCTCCGACGGCGTCACGAATTTCCACGTTCGCGCCGTCAAGGGTACCAAGCGTAAGTGCGCCGTTCTGCATCAGCTTCATGTTCGACGTGCCGCTTGCCTCCTTACCGGCGAGCGAAATCTGCTCGCTGATCTCGGCGGCGGGGATCATCAGCTCTGCCTTGCTGACGTTGTAATCCTCGATAAAGGCAATGTTGAGGCGTTCGGCAATGCGCGGCTGCGTGCGAATCTCCTCACCGAGGCAGCAGATCAGCTTGATAATCTGCTTCGCCATATAATATCCGGGTGCGGCCTTGGCACCGAAGATAAAGGTCTGCGGACGGATATCCAGATTCGGGTTATCCTTCAGCTCAAGATAGAGCGAGATGATGCGGAGTGCGTTGAGCAGCTGACGCTTGTATTCGTGCATACGCTTGATCTGCACGTCAAAGAGCGTATTGGCATCAATACGCAGACCGAACTGACGGAAGGCGTAATGCGCAAAGCGCTGCTTGTTCTCCAGCTTGATCTGCCCGAGGCGATCGAGCACGGCAGTATCGTTGGCATAGCGCTCAAATTCAATGAGGCGCGCGGGATCGGCGCGGTAGTCCCGTCCAATCGTCTCGTCAAGCAGACCGGCCAGTCCCGGATTTGCATAGCAGAGCCAACGGCGGTGCGCCATGCCGTTGGTGACGTTGGTAAACTTCTCGGGGGTATGCTTATAAAAATCGTGGAAAATGGTATCGCAGAGAATATTGCTGTGCAGAGCGGAAACGCCGTTGACGGTATTCGAGCCGACCACCGACAGATTCGCCATACGGATCTGATTATGCGCAATTACCGCCATGCGCGAAATGCGATCCCAATCCCCCGGATACGCCGCCCAAAGCTCCTCGCAGAAGCGGCGGTTGATCTCATTGACGATCATATAAATGCGCGGAAGCTTGAGACGGAAGAGGTCCTCATTCCAGCACTCAAGTGCCTCGGGCATTACGGTGTGGTTGGTATAGGTGACGGTGCGGACGACGGTATCCCACGCATTCTCCCAGGAATAGGAGTAGGTGTCCATCAGCAGGCGCATCAGCTCGGGAATGGCCAGCGCGGGATGGGTATCATTGGTATGAATGGCGACCTTCTCGGCAAAATTCGAGAGCGTGCCGTAGCGGCGCAGATGGTCGTCGATGATGTTCTGCAGGGAGGCGCTGACGAGGAAATACTGCTGGGTCAGGCGAAGCAGCTTGCCCTCGGTGTGATTATCGGCGGGATAGAGCACCTTGGAAATGATTTCGGCGTTGGTGCTTTCCTCCATCGCCTTGATATACTCGCCCTGTGAGAAGAGCTTCATATTGAAATTGGAGAGATCACGCGCGCGCCAGAGCCTGAGCTGATTTACCGTGTTGCCCGGGCTCGAGATCAAAAGATCGTAGGGGACCGCCTGAACCTCCTCATAGTTTTCATGGATAATATCGCACTTGCCGTCATGCCAGTTTTCGTGCACATGACCGCCGAGGCGAACGGTGAAAATCTTATCGGTGCGGGGCACCAGCCAGGTCTCGCCGCGCTCCATCCACTCGTCGGGCAGCTCGATCTGCTCGCCGTCGAGGATGCGCTGGCGGAAGAGGCCGTATTCATAGCAAAGGGAAAATCCGGTTGCGGGATAATCGCAGGCCGACAGCGCGTCCAGATAGCAGGCCGCAAGACGGCCAAGGCCACCGTTGCCGAGTGCGGGATCGGGATCGTATTCGTAAAGCTCCTCAAGCGAGACGCCCATTTCAGCGAGTACGGTGCGGAATTCCTCGGCAAGTCCGAGATTTTCAAGATTATTCTTTAACTGTCTTCCAACGAGAAATTCCATGCAGAGATAATATACACGTTTTGCCCGCTGTTTTTTTACCGCTGCCTTAAATTCAGCCGAATTGCTTCCAAGCATATCCTTGACGGCCAGTACGACCGATTTGTAAATCTGTGCTCGGGTTGCATCGGCGGCCGTGACGCCGAAATAGCGGGAAAGCTTATTGGTGATGAGTGCGCGCAGGGCGGCGGTATCCGGTTTTTTGCTCATGGTGGTTAATCCTTTCAGGTGGGTTTGGGGATGCGTCTGTTCGGGGCGCGTCCCCTTATGGAAAATTCAAATCAGAGAAGATCGCGGTACATGGCCTCGTAATGTCCGGCCGATGCGTTCCAGGAAAAGTCTGCTGTCATCGCATTGTGCATCAGTCGGCTCCACAGCGCGCGGTCGGCATAACAGCCGAGTGCTCGCTCCACGGCGTCCTTCATATCGTGGGCATTGTATGTCACGAAGGTCACACCGTTTCCCTCTCCCGTCTCGGGATTGGCAGGCGTGATCGTGTCGTAAAGCCCGCCCGTTTCTCGGACGATGGGAAGCGTGCCGTAACGGCAGGCGATCATCTGGGCAAGACCGCACGGCTCGCTCTTCGAGGGCATCAAAAACAGGTCCGCGCCCGCATAGATCCGCTTGGAGAGCGGCTTGTTGAAATCGATAACCGCGGCCACGCGACCGGGGTATCGGGCGGCAAGCGCACGGAAGAAATCCTCGTATTCGCGCTCACCCGTAC
>JAZNCR010000082.1:0-4597 GCA_045587605.1 Eubacteriales bacterium | reverse complement strand
GTTCGGAGCTCACCAAGCAGCTTGACCTCAAGCCCTTCGGTCGTGTGATGATAAACAAAGCCGAGCTTTTCCTGCACGCGTCGGCTTTTGACGTTGCCGTCGTAATACCCGCACCAAATTCTGTTCATGCCGAGGTCCTCGAACGCGTAACGGAGCAATTCGCGGGATGCCTCGGGGATCAGTCCCCGTCCCCAGAACGGTTTTCCGATCCAATAGCCAAGCTCGTATTCATCGTCACGTTCAGCCAGGTCCTTGCGATGCAGTCCGATACTGCCGATGGCCCTGCCGTCTGCTTTGCGGCAAACGGCATAGGTTTCGGGTGCGGACAGCACCGTACGAATAATCTCCCGGCTGTTTTCCACGCTCGTGTGCGGCGGCCATCCGGCAGGCGGGCCTACCTCGGGATCGCTCGCGTATACGTACAAATCCTCTGCATCATCCTCGCGCCACGGGCGAAGAATGAGGCGTTTTGTTTCCAGTGTCATCATCGTATCCCCCTCTCGTTCTCTTTCCTTGATTGAGCAATCCGCCGACCGATCCCACTCCGGCAAGCAAAACGCATTTTCCCGCCACAAGCAAAATCTCACCAAACAAACGGTATCAGTCTGTATTTAACCCGTTTTTGATATTCCGCATATCCGTCAAGCCCCGCCGCGAGCACCTTTTCCTCATTGACGATTCTGACGACGATAACCGCGATATACGGCAAGAAGCAAAAAAGCGACCACCACGAGCCGAGAACGATGGGGATTGACAAAAACAGCCAAAGCGTCGCCGCATACATCGGGTGACGAACGATTCCGTAAAGTCCCGTATCGACTACCTTTTGATTTTCCTGTACCTCAACCGTTCTTGACAGATATGCATTCTCCCGCATAACCTCGGCATAAAGCGCATATGCCGTGAGCAGAACGACCGCGGCAATGACAACCGCCCACACGGGAACATACGACCAGCCAAACCGAAAGTCAAGCCCGGCAATGATAAAGCCCGCAACAAACAAGAGTCCCGAAAGTGCGACGACACCTCTTTGCGTTTTTTCCTTTTCCCTTGCTCCAAGCCGTTTTTCAAGCAAAGCGGGGGCTTTGATCAACAGAACGACGCCGAGCATCAGCATAGGAACAAACAACAGGCCGATAAAAAGCCATCCGTATATATAACCGAATCCGCCGGCAGGAAAGAACAAAAGCAAGCCCACGAGAAGTAAACCACTGACGAATTTGACCAATGCGTTCAGCAAGAGTTTCATTTCACACCTCCGTTAACGGTATACTGTTTATTTCCGTATCATCTTGCACCATGCGCTCACGTGAAGCATTCACCCCAAATCCGACCTGAGACTTCGTCGTCCACCATACGGTCCTTGAAGTAATACGGCTTATCCTCTTCGGTGATCTCACGTATTACCCTGCACGGGTTTCCTGCCGCGAAGGACCAATCGGGAATATCCTTGGTCACCACACTCCCGGCACCAATTACCGAATTGCTTCCGATGTGAACCCCCGGACAGATGACCGTATTTCCGCCAATCCATACGTTGTCACCAACGGTGACCTCAATTCCGTATTCGTAGCCAAGCTTCCTTGTGTCGGGATAAAGGCTGTGCCCTGCGGTATAAATCGAAACGTTCGGTGCAAGCAAACAGTTGTCCCCGATCGTCACCCCGGCATTGTCCAGTATCGTACAATTATAATTAATAAAGCAGTTTTTGCCAACCCTGATGTTGCAGCCGTAATCGCAGAAAAAGGGGGGATTGAGAAAGGTGCTTTCATCCGATTTTCCGAATAATTGATTTACAATAGAACGGATCCGGTCAAAATCGGTTCTGTCTGCCGTATTCAGTTCTTGCAGAAGCCGCCTTGCACGCTTCATTTCTTCCCAATCGGCGGCATCTGCCAAAAACAGCATTCCCCGCTCACGTCGCTCTTTGCTTGTCATTTGGTTATCTCCTTAGAATCTTCTATTCTATCGCTTGCTTTATTCCGTTTTCAACGCCGAAAGCGGTTTGCCCCGATCAAAGGGCGTACGAATTTATCTCCTCCCGGGACTGAAAAACGACGATATGCTTATCCGCATACTTGCGGAGCATTTCTCTTATGCGGGGCATCTCGTCGCGCGAAAAGCGCATGATCCAGTCCTTGAATTCCGCGTCAAACTCCTCTTCAACCCAAGGCATATCCTCCCGCACCCGCCCAATCCGCGCCTCAACGCCGGACAGGCAGACATCAAGGGGCAAATCCAGCAGAAAGACCGTGTCGCACGCCATAAAGCGCATCTCAAGCGTGCGGCCGTAGTTTCCGTCAATGATCCATTGATCGGTGTTGAGAATCTCAGAGAGCGCACGGTCAAATTCTTCACGCGTCACGGTCGTGCGGTCGGATTTGTGCCAAATCAGATCAAGCGGATAAAGCGGCAGACCCGTCTTATCCCGCAGTCGTCTGGCAAAGGTGCTTTTCCCGGCACCCGGGCAGCCGATCACGATTACCTTTTTCATCACGTCTTGCTTCACCGCGTCATACGGCCAATGCCTCGGGCGTAATCCGCACGTAAGTGCTCGGCTCGGTTTCACGGTCAGACATCGGCTCGCCCCCGCCGCAAGCGGCACCGAACACACACAGATTCAACGTAAGCATCACAAGTATTCCTTTGATTATTTTCATGCTCGGCATCTCCCCTCAGAGATATATTTCTGCTTGTATTATATCACAACCTACCTCATTCCGCAAGGACAATATTCCATTTTCTGCCGCCGTCGACGCGGCAGGCAGACGGGATAGGTTTGGCTTCGTGCAATGGTGCAAAGCAATGTTGCCGCCGTTGCGAGAAGGCCTGCCGATTTCCCGCATAAATTACGGCGGCACTGCTCAAAATAAAAAACAAAAGATGATGGAGGTGAAGGGATGAGCAATCGATTAGCAAAGGAAACAAGTCCCTATTTGCTTCAGCACAAGGACAATCCGGTTGACTGGTATCCCTGGTGCGGCGAGGCATTCGAACGTGCGGCGAGGGAGGACAAGCCCGTCTTTCTGAGCATTGGATACAGCGCGTGCCATTGGTGTCACGTGCTTGCCCACGAAAGCTTTGAAGATGAAGAAATCGCCGAGCTGTTGAATAAATATTTTATATCGATCAAGGTGGATAAGGAAGAACGACCCGACATCGACAGTGTCTATATGGCGATCTGTCAAGCCTTCACGGGAAGCGGCGGCTGGCCGACAAGTATTTTTATGACGGCCGACGGAAAGCCCTTTTTTGCCGGAACCTACTTTCCCAAGCACGCACAGGGCGTTATGGTGGGGTTTCGGGAGCTCCTGCTCGCCATACACGAAAAATGGGAATCTGACCGCGATATGCTGCTGCAGCAATCCGACGCGATAATCCGGCATCTGCGCAGAACGGAGATCTCATCCGGCACGTCCGATATTGATCTGACGCATTTGGCAGCAGCACAGTATGAGCAAATCTATGATCAAAAACACGGCGGCTTCGGACGAGCGCCGAAATTTCCGACACCGCATAATCTGTTGTTTTTGCTGGATTACTACGAGCGCTGCAAAACACCATCCTATCTGAACATGGTGCGGCATACGCTGCTGCAGATGTATCGCGGCGGAATCTTCGACCACGTTGGCTTTGGTTTCTGCCGCTATTCTACCGACAAAAAATTCCTCGTTCCTCATTTTGAAAAAATGCTCTATGACAACGCGCTCCTGATTCTCGCCTACAGCAAAGCGTATACGGTGACCAAAGAGGCGCTATATCTTGAGATTGCCCAAAAAACAGCAGGCTATATTCTCCGCGAAATGACCTCAGCCGAAGGGGGATTTTTCAGCTCGCAGGACGCCGACAGTGAGGGGGAGGAAGGAAAATACTATCTGTTCACACCGAGCGAGGTCACCGCGGTATTGGGGCAAGAAGCCGGCGGGCGTTTCAACCGTCATTTTGACATTACGAATGCGGGAAATTTTGAGGGCAAGAATATTCCGAATCTTCTGAAAAGTGACCCTTCCGATAAAACCTTCGAGCCGGCTCTGTCTGTGCTTGATGACTACCGCAAAAAGCGGTATTCTCTCCACCGTGACGAAAAAATCTTAACGTCGTGGAACGGGCTGATGATCGCCGCCATGTGTGCGCTGTATCTTGTCAGCGGGAAGGAGATATATTTGTCCGCCGCGAGAGATGCCGACGGCTTTATACAGAAATATCTGTGTGAAGGCGACGTGCTCTGCGTCAGCTTCCATTTGGGAAAACGCGGCGTAAGCGGATTTCTGGACGACTATGCCGCATATATTTTTGCGCAGCTTTCCTTGTACCGTGCCACATTGGAACGGGAATATTTAAGCCGCGCAACGCGTTTATGTGATAAGGTCATATCGGATTTCGGCGACAACACCGGAGGATTCTATCTATACGGCAAAAATCACGAGGAACTGATCCTGCGCCCCAAGGAAACCTATGACGGCGCAATCCCAAGCGGAAATTCACTCATGGCGTATAACCTTGTTCGCCTGTCCTTCATTACCGACGAGGAGAACTGCAAAGCCGAGGCCAAACGACAGCTTGACTTCCTCGCGCAAGCCGCCTCGCAAGCCCCCAC
>JAZNCR010000081.1:0-7039 GCA_045587605.1 Eubacteriales bacterium | reverse complement strand
AGAAGATGCTCGGAGCCAATGTAAGTATGCCCCAGCTCGCGTGCGGCGATAAGTGCTCCCTCAAGTGCATGTTCAGCCTTTTGTGTGAATTGACGTCTCATAAGCGTTTCATACCATCCTTTCGCATATGCATTTCTCATCTTTATTGTAACGCAATTTGCGAAAAAAATGTGTCACAACGCGGAGAACGGCAATTGGTTTTCACTTCTATTTCACTTCTATTGATTATCGGAAACGATGCGGTTGTACGCTTCGGCAAGCGCGTTCCATGTGAGCACGTCAACTCTGCCCGTAGCCGGCAGGCTGTGTGCACGCTGAAATGCTCGAACGGCACGCTCGGTAGCCGAAACATATTTTTTTCCGTCGGGAATCTCCTGCAATATATCGTAGTTCTGCGAGATCGTTCCGAGCATAAGATGAAGAATGGCCACAAGATCACTTTCCTCGCCCGGGATAATGGTGTATGGGTTCGGCTCGTGGGGAAACGGGAAGATTCCCGCCGGCCTGCGATGCTGCTCAAGTGCACGCAAATATTCTGCATAGAGCAGCTCCCATGTCGGCGGATTGACCGTTCCGCTGATGGGAAGTTGGTGAATCGCCTGAAAGGCTTCGACTGCCAAGCGGGTTTGCGACGCATAGATACCGTCAATGGGGACGGGGGGAATTCTTTTGTCAGAATATGAAAGCTCTCGGAGATAGGTCTGAAGGCTGCGAACGGCGGCCGAATCGTTTCGGTTCTGTTCGGGCGGTATGGATGGAGAAAATGACGGTTGTCTGTTCATATATATCCTCCTGCTTTTATTCACCGACAGAAAAGCCGGGATATTGTCCGGGACTTAAACGGTTGCCAAGGAAGAGGTCTTCATATACGTCTGCAATTGCATTCCAGGTAGTTGCGATGACGATTCCGGTAACCGGAATGTCAAAAAGACCTTGAAATGCTTCGACCGCCGCCTGCGTTTGCGTTCCGTAAATTCCGGTAACCGATACCTCGGGGATTTCAGGATACGCCGTCCGAATATAATTGAGATACTCCTGCAGGAGACGAACCTCCTCCGACTGTACGCCGAGAACGAGCGGAACACCGGTGAAGGGAATTGCCGTGCCTTCTGTATACTGCAGCGGAATTGCTTCAATTGCGCCGAGATAGGAGCGATATATCGCTTCCCAGGTGTCCTCGCCGACGATGCCGTCAATCGGAAGCCCGTACAGACGCTGAAATGCGCGAACGGCAGACTCGGTGGTCGGTCCGTAAATTCCGTCCTGCTCAAGCGGTGGGATTTCTTCGCTGAACTGCGCCAGATAGCGCAAATAATATTGCAGCTCCCTCACGCCGACGCCTTGGCTTCCCGGGCGGAGAGTCTCGGGAAACTGTGCTGTTACTTCGTCAAAGCTGATCCCTTCGGCATTGAGCGCATTAAGGCGTTTGACTGCGGCATAGATGGCTTGAATACGGTACCAGGTCGCTTTTCCGACGATACCGTCGGTCGTCAGATTGAAGATTTCTTGAAATTGTCTGACTGCGGCCTCGGTATCGTAGCTGAAAAGACCGGTAATTTGGCTTATCTTGGGAATGGAGGGATAGTTTTGTGAGATGCGGTTGAGACGGATTTGCAGCGTACGCACGTCATCCCCCGTGCTGCCCAGGCGAAGCGGATTTTGCGGAACGCTTGCACTCAGCCCCATCACGGGCGCATCGCGGACAATATCGATATCGTCGCCGTAGTAATAGGTAACGATTTGGTAGGGGGTATAGCCGCGGTTAGCAAGATCAACCGTACCCCATTGCGAGAGTCCCGCGCAGGTAACGGTCGTTCCGTTGCAATATTGTGCAAAGAGCGGTTCGACGTTTCCGCGTGCACGGAGGTAATCGTTAAAAATCTCATCCACAATTTGGCTGATGTTCTCAAAAATATCTCTTCCTCTGACAAACGATTGATCGATAGCGGTGGAATTCGTAATGTCAAAATCGTATCCGCGTGAGCGGTAATATTCGGTATAGATGCGGTTCAGGGCAAAGGAGATCTGCGCGTAGATATTGGCGCGAATTGCGTTCTCGGGCCATGTCGGGTAAATTTCGCTTGACGCGACGTTTTTGATGTAATCGGGGAAGGAGAGCGTGACGTTGGGTGCATTTTCATCGGGTGCACCTAGATGAACGGTAACCGTTTCGGGAATGTAGGGAAGTGTCGGCATACTATCCTCCTTTCTTTACAGATCCGGATTTTCGCTTTCGTAGAAGCGTGTATCGTTCGGTATGCGGTTACTGCCCATCCCGGACGCGGTGAGCGGGATCAGTTCAGCCGACTGAATCGCCGTAATCCGATCAAAAACGGGAACGTTCTGATAGGTATTGGCGTAATACCCGCTGCGGGAAACGTCGATGTTGTAGGTTGCGTACGGTGTGCTGTTCCCGGGGGCTTCGGATGCTCCGGACGGCGGAGTCGGCAGGGGGATCTTTCTTGTTTTTCCGTCACGGTCGGTGCGCTCGGTATAAAGCACGCCCGAGGCTTCCGGTGTGTTGCCGCGGATAACGACGACGGCATTTTCGAGCGGAATTGCGCCGCCGGCGGTTGAAACCCGTACGACAAGATAACCTGTCGGGGCGGAAGCGGGGAGATCATTCATTGCATTTTCCTCCTTTATCTGTACTGCTTGCAGTTTATGCGCCGGATACGGGAATGTGCGGGGAAAAGATAGAACTTGCCTTGAAATCCGAAGAAAAATGTGATATAATATTCCTGTATACATACCTGTGCATAACCGTCACAGCGGCGGAATATGATGAATTTCCGGAGGATCACAATGGAATCCTTATCTTCTCGATATATCAAGGCAAAGCGTGCCATCTTCGACCTGGCCTACGGGAAGCTTAATCCCGAACAGCGACGTGCGGTGTTCACCGTCAACGGACCTTTGCTTGTGCTTGCGGGAGCGGGGAGTGGCAAAACCACCGTCCTTGTCAAGCGAATTGCGTATTTGATTCGTTACGGAAATGCTTATTTTGATGAAAACGTGCCGCAGGAGCTTGATGAAGCGGAGGTTGTTCGCCTTGAGCGGGCGGCTGAGCTTGATGCGGACGTAATGGAGGATATTCTTCCCGAATTTATTTCTGATCCTTGTCCGCCGTGGCGCGTGCTTGCGATTACCTTTACCAATAAAGCGGCAGATGAGATCAAGTCCAGATTGGCCACCTCACTTGGAGACGAGAGCATTTCGCGCGAAATCTGGGCGGGTACCTTCCATTCGATTTGTATGCGTATCCTCCGCCGTCACGGAGATAAGCTTGGCTATCCCCCGGGCTGCACGATTTACGATACAGAGGATCAGAAAAAACTGCTGCAGAGCTGTATGAAGCAGTTAGGGATTGACGAAAAGCTTACTCCCGTTAAAGGCGTGATGGCCAAAATCAGCGGTGCAAAGGATAAATTGATGTCGCCCGAGGACTTCGCGGCCGATGCCGGCGTTGATTATTCCTTGCGGCAGGTTGCGCGGATCTATACCCTGTATCAGAAGCAGTTAAAAGAAGCGGGGGCCCTTGATTTCGACGATATTATTATGCAGACGGTCTGTCTGCTCCGTCAGTTTCCCGAGATCCGTGAGGAGTATGCGCGCCGATTCCGCTATATCTGCGTGGATGAATATCAGGATACCAACCACGCGCAGTTTGTGCTGACGGCACTTCTTGCCTCCCGTCACCGCAACCTGATGGTCGTGGGAGACGATGACCAAAGCATATATAAATTCCGCGGTGCGACGATTGCCAATATTCTCGATTTCGATAAAAACTTTGACGATGCAGCCGTTATCCGTCTTGAGCAGAATTATCGTTCGACAGGAAATATTCTGAATGCCGCAAATCATGTCATTGCGCGCAACCTCGGCCGTAAGGGAAAGACGCTTTGGACGGCGGCGGGCGAAGGTGAGAAGATCCGCGTCAAAAAATGCGATAATCAGAACGCCGAGGCAAGATACATCATTGATACCATTACCAATCAGGTTGCGGCAGGAAAACGTACGTACCGTGATTTTGCCATTCTTTACCGTATGAACGCGCAGTCGAGCAATATTGAACGGGCATTTGCCAAAAGCGGCGTCCCCTACCGTATGCTCGGCGGTCTTCGCTTTACCGACCGCAAAGAAATTCGTGATGTTGTCGCTTATCTGCAGCTGATCAATAATCACAGCGATAAGGAACGGCTCAAGCGTATCATCAACGAGCCGAAGCGCAAGATCGGCCCCAAGGCGGTCGAAACGATCGAGATGCTTTCACTCGCCGAGGGGGTGAGTATGTATGAGATCATGAAACGGGCAAATATCTATCCCGAGCTTGCCAACTACGCATCTCGCCTGGGCGATTTCACTGCCATGATCGACGATTTGACCGCGCTTGCATCCTCGGTTTCTCTCTCCGAGCTGCTTGAGCAGACGCTTGACCGAACGGGCTACCGTCAGATGCTCATCGACGGCGGGGAGGAGGAGGCCGAGCGGCTTGAAAACATTGATGAATTCCGCTCGGGTGTCGTAGAGTATGAAACCGGAACAGAGGAGCCGACCCTCGTCGGATTCCTTGAGGAAACGGCTCTGGTCGCTGACGTTGACCGATACGACGAAACGGCAGATGCCGTGGTCATGATGACCATTCACTCTGCCAAGGGACTTGAATTTCCCGCCGTTTTCCTGCCCGGCATGGAGGAGGGACTTTTCCCGACGACACAGTCTGCCATGGACCCGGAGGAGCTTGAGGAAGAGCGGCGGCTTGCCTACGTCGCCATCACGCGCGCAAAGGAAAAGCTCTATATTCTGCACACCCGTGAACGTCTTTTGTTTGGCTCCACGCGATATAATCCCATCTCGCGTTTTGTCAGCGAGATTCCCGACGCGATCATTGATTCCGAGACCTTCGGACAAAAGCATACGTCAAGACCGCTTCCTGCAGAGAAGGTGTCCGGCGGTGACGCGCTTACCATCGGTACGTCGGTCGGACGCTCCGCTCACCGTTCGCCCGTATTCGCCCCCGGCGATGCGGTGGTGCATCTAACCTTCGGGCGCGGAACAATTCTTTCGGTTACGCCGATGGGGGCGGATACGCTGTATGAGGTCATGTTTGAGCAGGTTGGAACAAAGCGGTTGATGGCGACCTATGCCCGGCTGAAGAAGGCGGAGGGAGAGAATGCATGAAAAATACCACCCTGTGTTATATCGAAGACGGAACGCGGTATCTGATGCTTCACCGCGTAAAAAAAGAAAAGGACGAAAATAAAGATAAGTGGATCGGGATCGGCGGGAAGTTTGAGGAAGGGGAGAGCCCCGAGGATTGCGTACTGCGCGAGGTGTATGAGGAAACCGGACTCACGCTGACGGCCTGCCGTTACCGCGGTATCGTAACCTTCGTTTCAAACGTTTGGGGAACCGAGTATATGCATTTGTTCACTGCCGACAGCTGGACGGGAGAGCTTTCGGTATGCGATGAGGGAGAGCTTGCCTGGGTGGAGAAGGATGCGATTGTGCACCTGCCGATTTGGCAGGGGGATAAAATTTTCCTTCGCCTTCTTGCGGAAAACGAACCGTTTTTCTCGCTCAAGCTCGTCTATACATATGACACACTTACTGCCGCCGTGCTCAACGGCAAGCCGATACCAAAAGAAAACGGGCTGTCCGATTAAGACAGCCCCATGAAGGAAAACAATTTACAGAAAAGCGTTAACGAATCTGCTCTTGATTCAAATACGATTATTTTTCCTCGCGTATACTGACAGCAGATCAGAGAAGAGGAGAGAAAGGATTAATCCATGTATTTAGCCGATTCGCCGAATACCGCACACGACAGTGATCTTGCCCGTTTGCTGGAGAGCTCCAGTATGCGGGAGGATATGAAGGAATATGCCGCACAGATGCAGCGGTATAATGCCGGAATCAGGGAAATCAAGACCAAGCTTGAAATTCTCGACGCCGAATTCAGCACACATTACGAATACAATCCCATTCATCATATCGAGTCCAGACTGAAGACACCGCGCAGTATACTTGAGAAGCTTCAGCGCAGAAATCTGCCGATTTCGCTCGAGACCATCCGCACACAGCTTTTCGACGTTGCCGGTGTGCGCGTTATCTGCAATTATATCGATGACGTTTATCGCGTATGCGAGCTTTTGACCGCACAGAGTGACATTCGGGTGATTTCGTCAAGAGACTACATCAAGAAGCCGAAGGAAAACGGGTATCGAAGCCTGCACCTCGTGCTTGAAGTCCCCGTGTTTTTCGCGGAGGGACCGGTAAACGTTACGGTAGAGGTTCAGCTGCGGACCATTGCGATGGACTTTTGGGCAAGCCTTGAGCATAAGCTGCGCTACAAAAACGATACAGACGTATCGGAGGAATTGCGTTATCGGCTGAAGATCTGCGCCGAGGCCATATCCGAGGTGGATGTGGAGATGCAGGACATCCATCAGGCACTCAAGCAGGCGTCGGGTGAACCGATCAGTTCGGAATTGCGTAAAGATTGAGATCCCATGCGGGAATTCCCGGCATTCTGCGCAGATAGAACCGATAATCCGGGCACAGCTCTGCCGCGAGGGCAGGCAGACGAATGAGATCCTCTGCGCGGTGATAAAGGGAAACCAACAGCTCGGGGCGGCAGCGTGCAATCGTTTCTGCCGATCCGCACAGCGCCTCGTATTCCGCGCCCTCAACATCGTATTTGATATAGTCAACCATTGCTTCGGCAAGGATATGATCCGGCGCATCAACGCAGACCGTTTTCCCCTTTTCGGAAAGGGAAGAGCCGCGTCCGCCGGCATCCGAAAAGTGTAATTCGCCCCCTTCACACCACGCGCCCTTTTGTTCGGCGATGAGGCTGATGCGGGGCTCACTTTCTGCCCATGCACATAATTTGGCATAACTGCGGCGGTCCGGCTCCATCGCATAGACGGTGGAGAGATCGGGCGCGTAATGCAGAAGCTCTCTGACGGTATCTCCCGTATATGCACCGAGATCGGCCGATATACAAGTCGGATCGTAGCCATGTCGTTCTGTGAGC
>JAZNCR010000080.1:0-5396 GCA_045587605.1 Eubacteriales bacterium | reverse complement strand
GCCAACGATACCATTTCCTCGTCCTTGATCGTGTTGATGCGCGGAAGATGTGCGGTGAGCATATAAATCTGTGCTGCCTTTTCCACCGTTTCAATCAGACCGAAGGTTTCGTCCATCGTCTTGCCCGCACCGTAAATTCCGTGCATACCCCAAATGACAAGGCGGAATTCCTTCATTTTTTCTGCGGTTGCTTCACCGATGGTATTCGTTCCGCAAAGCATCCACGGAAGCACACCCACGCCGTCGGGAAATACCACGATGCATTCGGTGCACATCTCCCAAAGAGAATGTGTGAATTTCTTCTCGTCCAGCTCGTGAACATAGTTCATGGCAAGCGTGTAGGTCGGATGGGTATGCATGATGACGCGGTTTTCGGGATCGACCGAAAGTCTGGCCATATGGCTCATCAGATGTGCGGGAAGCTCGCTTGTGAATCTTCCGCCGTCCCGATAGCCCCAAAGCAGCTCTGCGTTCTTTCCGTCCGATCCGATACGGATAATGCCGAGATTGGTTTCGGGATCTCCGTCTACGTTCTTGAAATATCTGCCGGTTCCCGTAACGATAAAAATCTTGCCGGCAAGCGCAGAGGCGTCGAATCCGAGGGGAATTTCGCGGATGACAGCGTTCGGATCAAGATATTCCGCCACCTGATTCTCGTCAAGCAGATAGCTGATATTACCGCCGTTTCGTTCATCCCAGCCGAGACGGTACATATTGGCGCAGGTCTTTCTCATTTCCTCCAAGAAGGGAGCGTTCATGATATTTTTCATCGTGCCCATAAAACCTCTCTTTCGTATGTCTTGATTTCCCGCAGATAGTTTTGGGGAACACCCTCACGGCAAAGAAATTCTGCCCAAACGTCCCCAAACGGCATTGTTTTCATTTCTTCCCCAAGACAGAGTATCTCGGTGAAATTGTTTTCATTCTGCAGCACACGCAGCGCCTCATCGGGCTGAAGAAGGGCGTAAAGAAGGGCCTTCTGCACGTTTCTGACACCCGTTACCCAGGCGGCAATGCGATTGATTGATGCATCAAAATAGTCGGTTGCGATAAACACGCGCTCAAGCGCCCCGTTTCTGACGATTTCCTTGGCAATTTCCTTTGTCTCGTCGTCAAAGATCACCACATGATCGCTGTCCCAGCGTACCGAGCGCGTCAAATGAAGCGCGATTTTCTCATTGAACAAAAGAAGCGAGGAAATTTTGTCGCTGACAAGCTCGGTGGGATGGTAATGGCCGTTGTCCATCAGGGGCGTGATTCCCTTGTGGTTGGCATAGGAAAGGCAAAATTCCGCACTGCCGACCGTGTAGCTTTCCAGCCCAATGCCGAAAACCTTACTCTCAAGGGTAACGTACACCTTCGTTTTGTCGTAGGGGGTATCAAGAATTTCATCAAGGGAGTCCTTGAAGCGTTTCCGCGGAGAAAGTCTGTCGGCAGGAATATCCTTGTATCCGTCGGGAATCCAGATGTTCATGACACAGGGAATTCCGGTTTCTTGTGCAAAATATTCGGAAATTCTAAGACAAGCCTTGCCGTGATTGATCCAGAACCGTCTGACGGCTTCATCGGGGGATGAGAGCGTCAAATTATCCTTTACCATGGGATGAGAGAAGAAGGTGGGGTTGAAATCAATTCCCATACCTCTTTCCTTGGCAAATTCCACCCACTTTTGAAAATGCACGGGTTCAATCTTGTCTCTGTCTGCCGTCTTGCCGTCCTCAAAAATAGCGTAGGAGGCATGAAGATTGAGTTTTTTCTTGCCGCCGATCAGCGAAAAGGCCTTGTCATAATCGGCCATCAGCTCCTCGGGCGTCCTTGCCTTGCCGGGATAGTTTCCGGTTGCCTGAATACCGCCCGACAGGGACGCACGGCGGTCAAAGCCCGTGACGTCATCGCCCTGCCAGCAATGCACCGAGATGCTGACGTCCTTGAGGGTCTGGAGCGCTTTTTCGGTATCGATGCCGTAGCTTTCATATGTTTTTTGTGCTTCTTGATATCTGCTCATGATAAATCTGCCTCCATTTGAATTTTTATGTTTCCGCGCGCGGTAGCCTCAATCGGCATCGCGATGACCTTCTTGCCTGTGATTTGCTCGGTTAAGTGATTGAGAAAGGTATTCTTCGCGCCGCCGCCGACGATATACAGCTCGTCGTAGGTGCGTCCCGTTGCCGATTCAAGCTCCTCCATCGCCTGCTTGTAGCTGAATGCCAGACTTCTGTATGCACAGCGGAAATAATCTCCGTGCGTCTTAAGCCCTCCCGCTGCCGTGTCAAAGGCCGCCTTCATACTGTCGGGAGACAGAAAGTCACTTGCATTGACATCAACGAAAATATCGCAGTCGCTCTCCTCTGCCATCGCAACGATCTCAGAGAAGGAGGACTCGGGGCAAAGCTCTTTCTGCAGCTGGTTGATCAGCCACATACCCATGATGTTTTTTTGATAACGGTTGTAGCCGACACCACCCTCGTTTGAATAGTTCGCCCGTTCACTGTCCGCATCGGTAATCGGTTTTTCGGTTTTGATTCCGAACAGCGACCACGTGCCCGACGAAATATAGGGATGATTGCCAATCATGGGGATTCCCTCGACGGCCGATGCGGTATCGTGCGTTGCACAAAGCACGACCTTGCAATCTCCGCCCACCTCTGCCGCGATCTCAGGGCGCAGATTGCCCAAAACTGCTCCGGGCTGCGTCAGCTTAGGGAACAGATGGGGCGGATAGGACAGTGCTTGCACGATTTCCATATCAAATTCACCGGTTTTGGCGTCGACCATCCCTGTTGTGGTGGCGTTGGTGTACTCTCGCACCTTTGCTCCGCACAGCTTATACAGCAGATACTCGGGCAGCATCAGCATATCGGTCACACCCTCGAGCCGTCCGTTTATTTTGTCATCATAAAGCTGGTAAATCGTATTGAACGGCTGAAACTGACAGCCCGTTCGCCCATACAGCACGGAGAAGGGTATGATTTCATGGACCTTCGGCGCCGCCGCATTGGTTCGGCTGTCGCGATACGCATAAACCGGATAAACAGCTTCATCCCCCTTGAGCAGAACGTAATCCAGAGCCCAGGTGTCGATGGAAAGGCTCTCAATGCGCGGACAAACAGCAAAGGCGGCCTTAATCCCGTCAAGAACGCTTTGGTACAAATATCGGATATCCCATACGAGATGTCCGTTTTCTTTCGTCATGCCGTTGGCAAAGCGAAAGATCTCTTTTGTGCATATCTCGCCGCCGTCCTGCCAGCCGAGGATGTGTCTGCCGGACGATGCACCAATGTCAATTGCCAGATAATATTTCAAGCTCATCTTCCTTTCCTTTTCATCTATTTTCATCATAACATAAGAAAAACGAAAAATAAAGGACACCGTTTGCGCAAAAAGTGTCCTGATTTGTATTGATTTTTTAAAAATATGTGGTACAATAAATCGAGGTGATTTGATGATCCGACGTGAAATATTGGATAGGCTCATCCCAATAACCGATGAGGAAGACGCTATTCTGCAAGGAAAGGGCTTAGACAAAAGTATTTACACAAGCCGCGATGGGGACGTAATCGAGCACAAAAAGTTCCTCAGTGACGGCCAGCTGATCCGTGTCAGAACGCACACACGATTTGTGCATTTCCCGAAGCACACACATGACTTTATTGAGGCGGTGTATATGTGCGCAGGGCAGACCACGCACATCATTAACGGCAAAACGCTTGTGCTGAGGGAAGGCGAGCTGCTTTTTCTCGGGCAGAATGCGAGCCAGGAAATTTTGCCGGCAGGAGAAGAGGACGTCGCGATAAACTTCTTTATTCAGCCTGCTTTTTTTGCCAAAACGCTTGAGATGCTTGGGGCGGAGGAAACACCAATCAAAAATTTTCTTCTCTCCTCCCTTTTCGACGGAGAAAACCAAGGCTATCTGCACTTTGGGGTTGCGGGCGTTCTGCCTGTCCAGAACCTGATTGAGAATCTGCTCTGGATGCTGATCAACGACGTACCGAACAAAAGAAATATTGATCAAATCACGATGGGACTTCTCTTTATCCAGCTCATCAATCACACCGATCGGCTTGTTTATGAGTCGCGTGAGGACAGGGCAATTATGGATATCTTTCGCTATATTGAGCGCAATTACCAGAACGGCAGTCTTACTGAGGCAGCTTCTCTTCTGCACTACGATTTATACTGGCTCAGCCATAAGATCAAGAACCGAACGGGGAAAACCTACACCGAGCATTTGCAGGAAAAACGGCTTTCGCAGGCAGCCTTTCTTCTCAAAAGCACTTCACTTTCCGTGGAGGAAATCGCCATCGCGGTGGGGTATGAAAACAAAAGCTACTTTCACCGTATTTTTACTGAAAAATACGGCACGAGCCCGAAAAAATATAAAAGAATGCAGACTTGATTGCGTTCTGCCAAAAAAGGCTGCTCATTCCGTCTTTGGAATGAGCAGCCTTTTTTTCTTTGTTTATTCGACCTCGACGATACCGTCGGCCTTGACGGTGATCTTCATGCCGTCCTTGACGTAGGCGAGAAATTCATCGCCGAGCGAATCGACGACCGGCATACTCACACCGTCCACCCAGACGTCGGCCAGCACCGCACCGGCGGCCGCGAGCGAGTCGATATGGTTGGCGAAAAGCATACAGGCGGGATTTTTCCCCATCGAGCAGGCGCAGTAGAGCACAAGTCCGCCCGTGGTGGAGCCGATGGTCTGGGGCAGGCAGAGGGCCTTCCCGAGCAAGGGCTTGCCGTAAAGTGCCTTGTTGCTCTGGTCTCCGCACTTAACCTCCTTGTCTCCGAACTGCAGTGCCATCTGGAAGGAGGCCAGCGTATTGAAGCCTTCTTTGGTGACGACCGCCTCTGCCGTTACCTCACCGGGCGTGATCACTCTTCCCTTGAACTGTTTCATGCGTTTTTCCCTCCCGTAATGGTGCTCAGAATTTCAGCGTCGGTGTAATATCTTGCACTGGTGTAGGTGCGAAGCTTATTCGAGGACGTGATGACCGGCATTTTCTTGCAGAGCGGATTGTTCATGTACATCAGCGGGCAGATATAAGAGGTGATGACACCGGTCGCCTTGAGGCGTGCGGCATATTCGGTCTTTCCGAATGCCTCAAGCACGCCGGGGGCGGCGGTAAATACCGTGGGGATCACGACCTTCTTTTTGCCGTTCCGATTCAGCTCGGCTTCAAGCTTGACCGTCCAGTCCTTGAGCTGCTCAAGCGAGAGGTGGGGACATCCCACGAAGCAAAGCTTGGGCGCGGCATCCGGATTTTTCCAGATGACGGGATAGTTGTTCTTGACTCGCGCAAGCTCGGCGTCGTCGATCACGTATTCCTGTGCGCCCTCTGCGATCAGGCTCTCACCGAGCTCAACCGCCTCGGGGGTAAGGTTTGCAATGT
>JAZNCR010000079.1:0-16277 GCA_045587605.1 Eubacteriales bacterium | reverse complement strand
ATCGGGCTTCGCAGAGAGACGCTCGTAGAACTGCGGCAGATTCATCGTACGGTAATCATGATGCACGCTGTCATCCGCAAGCACGTTCATATGTCCCCAATAGCCGGCCTCGTTGCTCCAGGTCATCTCCCAGCCGTACAGAACAGCGAATTTTCCCGGCGCATTCAGACGGTCGGCGAGACGACGCTGTGCGGGGTATGCCGAGGCGTCCATGTGATGACTGTGATCGGTAACGGCAAAATAATCGACGCCGCCAACATCACGCGCGTATACGATCGCGTCCTCGGGAGATCCCACGCCGTCCGAGTCCCCGGTATGGCTGTGCACCTCTCCGCGATAGCAAATCAGCTCATCACGGTCAACAACCGAAAAATAGGATACCGTTCGGCTTGCATTGCCAAGGCTGTCGTAAAGCTTGACTGCAAGCTTATGCTTCCCGGGCTTGGGCGGATCGAGCGTCAGGGAAACACCGTCCTTCGTCCAGGTCGCCTGATGACCGACCTCCATCCCGTCAAAATAGAGATGGGAGGCAAATGCATCCACACCCGAGCGGTCGTAATACGCAATGCTTACCTTGACCGGGTCTCCCGTAAAGGCCGCGTAACCGTTTTCGGGCGTCACGGCGGTGACGGCAGGCCCTGCGTTATCGATTAAATCAACCGTCAAGCCGCAGAGGCGGCTGACATAAACCGCGTCATCCGCCTCAATGCGAAAGCAAAGCCTTTCCCGACGCAAAAGCAGCTCGGCGGGCACGGATACACGCCATATACCGTCCGCACAATCGGCCTCAAGCACGAGGGGGGATGCTCCTCCCTCGACGATCAGGCGGCTTGCCCTGACTCGGTCACCGCGCACCAGCCAGCGTACCGTCATGGCACCGTCCGCGTAAAAATGCACCTCCGGCAAATCAAGGGGATGGATGCAGAGCGCCGAGGGATGCTTCGGATCGGGAATCATCTGTCCGGGCAAAAGCGTGCCGGGGGTGATCTTGGTGGACGAGGTCAGCAGCGGCATATCCACACCGCTGAAGGCCGTCGGTTGAAAATAGGTCGAATGCCTTGCGCGCGTATCCACCCGCCAACCATCGGGCGAGGGAGCGTTCACCGTTGCCCGGCAAATGGGGCGATCCATGCTTCCGCCAAGCAACGAAATACCAAAGGTCACAACAGACCAGGCGCGCAGTGCATCATACGGCAAAAGCCCGTCAAGCAAACGGTAGGAACCGTCCTCGGACGCTTCACTCGCTTCGATCTGTATTACCCGTATATGCTCGGGAGAAAGCGTCAAATGCTGCAATGCATGATCCTTCTCCAGCTGCCGACAGAAATCCTCGGTATCAAGACAGGGCGGATTTGATGCATATACCTGGGGAATACGCACGCGAAGCAGGGCCGTTTCGTGAGGCTCAAGCACGACCTTACTCAGTCCGTTAGTAATCGGCAGGGTGCTCACCGCGGTATCGTCTTCGGGACAGCCCATCTTCCACATCAGCTGGTACCCGTTCATATCCAGGCGTGCACCCGTCGTGTTGACGATTTCAATATAGTGAGTACGCTCTTTTCTGTCTCCCAAATAAAGCTCGGTGATCACGATCACGGGCAGACTCGGTACGGCCAGCGGGACTTGATAGCTGCCGCAGGGCTGCAGATCAGCGTAAAGGGTATAGCAAAGCGCCTCCGCATCGGCGGAGGGCATCACCCTTCCCTCCCAAAACCGCATCTCTCCCGCATCCCTGACAAGAGAGAGCGAAAGCTTGCTCTCCGACCCGATCACGGCAGAAACCGACTGTACCGTCCGGTCGGTCGACGCAAGAAGAGTATATTCCGCTCCGCGGATCGCCTGCTCCGGCGGAGAATGATATACCTTTTTCATCATCGCGCAACTCCTTTCTTTTGCTTCTGTTCTTTGGCTTCATTGTATCATATTTTTCGGTCGTTGTAAAGCAAATATCGCGACTTCATCGGTATGCTCCCCTCTTTTTCGGTTGCAATTTCGTAAACTTAAGATAAACTCCGCCAAACCTATTGCCGATACAGAAAAAATATGATATACTATTAAAGTATCGACAGGAAAGGAGGTGAGGGAATGGAAAGCATTTCGATACAAGCGCTTTTTGATCTGACGAAAACGATTGCGCATGATTATCTGGAGCGTCTGCATTATCCGTGGGAAGCGCTGGACGGGATCGGCGATATGATCCGTGAAATCGGAGCGACTTTGCCCGAATCGGCCTACACCCGCGTCGGAGAGGACGTCTGGATTGCCAAGACCGCATCGGTAGCACCTTCGGCATACATTGGCGGTCCGTGCATTATCGACGCAGATGCAGAGGTACGCCATTGCGCCTTCATCCGCGGTTCAGCCATCGTCGGCCGCGGAGCCGTTGTGGGCAACTCGACCGAGCTCAAGAACTGCATCCTCTTTGACGGCGTTCAGGTCCCGCACTACAACTACGTGGGCGACTCAATTCTCGGACATCGGGCGCATCTGGGCGCAGGCGCGATTACCTCAAACGTCAAAGGGGATCGCACGGCCGTTGCGATCAAGGCCGATCAGCCGATCGAAACCGGACGGCGAAAGCTGGGCGCGATGGTCGGCGATTTTGCCGAGGTAGGCTGTCACGCCGTGCTGAACCCCGGCAGTGTGATCGGACGGCGCGCACAGGTTTATCCGCTTACCAGCGTTCGCGGGATCGTCCCCGCAGATCACATCTGCAAAAAAGCAGACACAATTGTTCTCAGACAAAAAAGATAAAAGGAGACAATTGCATCAACCGAAAGAAAGGAAGGATAACGATTGGGAAGACTATTTGGAACTGACGGTGTTCGCGGAATTGCGAATACCGAGCTCAACTGTGAGCGAGCTATGGCCATCGGACGTGCCGCGGCCATGGTACTGGCAGACGGATGCCGCAGACGGCCCGTGGTTGCGGTCGGTGCCGATACGCGTACCTCGTCCGATATGCTTGCCTGTGCCGCCATGGCAGGGCTTTGCTCGGTGGGTGCGGACGTCATTGATCT
Source organism: Eubacteriales bacterium (assembly GCA_045587605.1). Classification (GTDB taxonomy): domain Bacteria; phylum Bacillota; class Clostridia; order Oscillospirales; family CAG-272; genus SIG693. The sequence goes on along the minus strand of JAZNCR010000079.1, from coordinate 13,257 downwards.
CGGTGTCGTGCCAACTCCCGCCGTCGCCTATCTGGTCGGCAAATACAAGGCCGATGCAGGCATTATGATTTCTGCCTCGCATAACCCGGCAGAATACAACGGGCTCAAAATTTTCAGCGGAGACGGCTACAAGCTGCCCGACGCGCTGGAGGAGCAAATCGAATCCCTCGTGCTTGAGCACGAAGCCGAATGGCCTGCACCGACCGGGCAGGACGTCGGAAAGATTACCCGACCGCAGACGGTCATCCGCGATTATACCGACCACATCAAGAGCAGCGTGCTCTACGCGCTTGACGGTCTGCACATCGCCATTGACTGTGCAAACGGTGCTTCCAGCACGACGGCACGGCAGATTTTTGAGGGACTCGGTGCAGAGGTGGATATCCTCTATGACCGTCCCAACGGTGCAAATATCAACGAAGGGTGCGGTTCAACCCACACCGAAGCGTTGGCCGAATACGTTGTCAAGCATGGTCTTGACGCGGGCATTGCCTTTGACGGCGACGCCGACCGTTGTCTTGCCATTGATGAGCGGGGCGAGCTGATTGACGGCGACCAGATCATGGCAATCTGTGCGCTCGATCTCTTTGAACGCGGACGCCTGGCAAAGAACACCGTCGTCGGTACGATTATGACCAACTTCGGCTTTAATCGCTTCTGTGAAGCAAACGGACTTCGCTTCCTTGCCACTAAGGTTGGCGATCGCTTCGTGCTTGAGGAAATGCTGCTCGAGGACACCTGCTTCGGCGGTGAGCAATCGGGACATATCATCTTCCGCGACTTTGCCACCACGGGTGACGGACAGCTCACGGCGGCTCAGCTGCTCTCGCTGCTGCGTCGTAAGAAGACCCCTCTCTCAGAATTGGCCTCGGTGATGACCCGCTATCCGCAAGTCATCCTGAATCTCCCGGTTACCCCCGACGGAAAGCTGCACTTTTATACCAACGCTGCCGTCCGTGAGGCAATCGACACAGCCAAAGCCGAGCTTGGCGAGCGCGGCCGCATTGTGGTACGCCCGTCGGGAACCGAACCTCTGCTCCGCGTGATGGCAGAAGGTGAGGATGAGGAAGAAATCAATCGCATCGCGCACGAGGTTGCCGAGGTCATTCTCGCGCAGCTTGGAAGTTAAGCGCCGGTACTGCACGGCTTCCGTGCAGCAGACGAGGTGAGAGATGATCGAAATCTTCGGCGGATATCTCTCCGGCAGAACAACCTGTCGCAGCCTGTCACAAATATACGGGTGACCGTAAAACAAAGGACAGTGCAAAGTTGAATGAAGGACGGACCATGCGGTCTGTCCGGATCTGACATTTGCTTTTTTCGCAAGCAGGCTGTGCCTGCAGGCACGGCCTGTAATTTTTTTTGGATAAAGGAAATTTACAAGTATGTGCGGAATTATTGGATATACCGGTACTAAACCTGTTTGCAACATTTTACTTGACGGCCTTCGCGCCCTCGAGTATCGCGGATACGACTCGGCGGGCGTTGCGCTCTCGGGCTGTACCCTGACGACCGTAAAGCGCGCCGGACGGATTTCGGTGCTTGAGGAAGCACTCCGTGCGGGTGCGGCCGGAGAAAAGGCCGACAGCGCACGGTGCGGCATCGGTCACACGCGCTGGGCTACCCACGGCGCACCGACCGACGCAAACGCGCACCCTCATTCCACACCGCGCCTGGCGCTCGTTCATAACGGAATTATCGAAAACGACCTCGCGCTGCGCGCCGAGCTGACGGCGGCAGGCTACGTCTTCACCTCGGAAACCGATACCGAGGCGGCGGCTAAGCTGCTTGACAGCATCTATGCCGCATCCCACGACCCCATCAAATCCATGTTTGCCGCCGCCGCGCGGCTGCAGGGCGCTTATGCGCTGGCCGTTATCTTTGCTGATCGTCCGAACGAGATTTATGCCATTCGTCAGGACAGTCCGCTGATCGTTGCGGTCTCGGCCGACGGAGCACTGCTCGCCTCCGACATCCCTGCCCTTCTCCCCCATACCCGAAGCTACTACCGCCCCGACGAAGGGGAGGTTGTCCGTCTGACGGAAGACGGCGTTGCCTTCTTCGGCCCTGACGGAGAGCACACGCACGATCTCTGCACCGTCGACTGGAACGTCGAGCAGGCTGAACGCGGCGGATACGACCATTTCATGCGCAAGGAGCTGGGTGAAGCGCCCGAAGGCGTTCGCCGCACCCTCTCTCCGCTGATCGAAAACGGTCTGCCCCGATTCGGGATTCCGCTTCTCGACAATCTCGGCGAAAAGAAGGGTATGCGCGTCGTCGCCTGCGGCACGGCTATGCACGCAGGCCTGATCGGACGCAGCTATCTCGAGCGCATCGCAAGATTTCCCGTTGCCGTGGAAATCGCCTCTGAGTTCCGTTACCGCAACCCGATTATCTCCCCCGATGAGCCGGTTCTCCTGCTCTCGCAGTCGGGTGAGACGGCCGACACGCTCGCCGCTCTCCGCCTGGCCAAGGCGGAGGGAGTCCCGACAGCCGCCATCGTCAACGTTATCGGCTCGTCGGTTGCACGCGAGGCAGATGCCGTGCTTGCAACCCACGCAGGTCCCGAAATCGCGGTGGCCAGCACCAAGGCCTATACGACACAGGCCGCGATCCTTGCTCTGCTTGCCGTCGGCACTGCCCGCTCGCGCGGACTTCTGACCGATGAAGAAGCCAAGGCTCGCACCGATGCACTGCTGAACCGCCTGCCCGAAGCCTTAGAGGAGGTCATCGCCCGCGAGGACGAAATTGCCGCCCTCGCACCCACGCTGGCTCCCGCTGAGCATCTCTTCTACATCGGACGCGGCATCGATTACGACGCTGTGGTTGAGGGCTCGCTGAAGCTCAAGGAAATCAGCTACATTCACAGCGAAGCATATGCCGCAGGTGAGCTGAAGCACGGCACGATTTCGCTCATTGAACCGGGCGTTCCGGTCATCGCCGTCTCCACCGATCCCGAGGTTGCCGCCAAGATGGCCTCCAATATGCGCGAGGTCCACGCACGCGGCGGCACGGTCATCGCCTTCTGCACGCCGGCAACCGAGAAGGAGATCGCCGCAAATGCCGATACCGTTTTCGTTATCAATGAAAACGATCCCACCCTTGCTCCCCTTTGCGCCGTAACGGCTCTGCACGCCTTGGCGTATCACATCGCCCGCGTACGCGGCTGTGACGTCGATAAGCCGAGGAATCTGGCAAAGTCGGTCACGGTAGAATAAACCCGAAAAAGCAGAAGTCTCCCATGAGGCTTCTGCTTTTTCATTCCTCCCGCGTTTTTTGATTAAGAGCGAAAATTCAACCTTTTATTCTGATTAGGTGCACAAAAACAAGCGGGGGCCCCGATGGTCGGGCTCCTCTCCTCCCGCACGAAGTTCTTCCATTTTTTCGCCCTTTCTTCGGCACGTCTGCCATCAATTTCACTTGACAATTTTCTTTATTTGTTTTATAATATAAAAGACTGAACAGACGGTTTATATCCCCATCGAAGTTTCAACCTGTTTGTTAATAGATTGTCAAGAAAGGTGTATGAATATGGCGTTTCATCTTCCCGGAATACACACCCCTCATCGCAAAGCAACGCAAAACAGTCCCGTTTTGCGCATAAATATTCCGCAGACCGTAACCATCCCCATGGCGATGCATATCGGCAAGCCTGCAATCCCCACCGTCAAGGTCGGAGATACCGTCAAGGTGGGCACCAAGATTGGCGAGGCCAACGGATACATTTCCTCATGCGTTTATTCGAGCGTATCCGGAAAGGTGACCAAAATCATCGATTACTTGCTCACGAACGGTGCCGTTGTTCCCGCCGCAGTCATTGAATCGGACGGCGAGATGACGCCGGATGAAGCGCTGACGCCCCCTGCCGTCAACAATCGGCAGGAGCTGGTGGATGCCATTCGGGAGAGCGGAATCGTCGGTCTTGGCGGTGCGGGCTTCCCTACCCACGTCAAGCTCGACGTGGATCCCGCACGCATTGAATATCTGATTATCAACGGTGCGGAATGCGAGCCCTACGTCACAAGCGATACGGTAACCATGATGACCCGTACCGACGATATGAAGGCTGCCCTGCAGGCACTCAACCGCTGTCTGGGCATCAGCCGCGTTATCATCGGCATTGAAAACAACAAAAAGAACGCGATTGCTTCGGTCAAGGAGATGGCGGCGTCGGTGACCGATTTCTCGGTCAATGTGCAGGTTCTTCCCGCCCTCTATCCCCAGGGCGGCGAAAAGGTACTGGTTTACCACACCACCGGCCGAAAAATTCCCGCCGGCAAGCTTCCGATCGACGTCGGGTGCGTCGTGCTGAACTGCACCACGCTTGCCGCGATCGGCGCCTACCTGCAGACCGGTATGCCGCTCGTCGAGAAGTGCGTGACGGTTGACGGCGGTGCTGTCAAGCAGCCCAAGAATGTTATCGCGCCCATCGGCACGTCGCTCGGTGCGCTCTTTACCTTCTGCGGCGGACTCAGCGAGAATCCCGCGAAGATCATCTACGGCGGTCCCATGATGGGCATTACGGTGCCGAATGCAGACGCATCGGTGCTGAAAAACACCAACGCCGTTCTTGCCCTGACACACAAAGAAGCCAAGCTGCCCAAAACCACCGCCTGCATCCGCTGCGGCTCCTGCATCAACACCTGTCCCTTCGGACTTGCACCCATGAGCATTGCCGAAGCCTATGCCAAAAAGGACGCGGAAGCGCTCAGGGAACTGCAGGTAGAGCTCTGCATGGAGTGTGGCTGCTGCAGCTTTGTCTGCCCTGCCAACCGTCCGCTCGTACAGACCAATAAGCTGTCCAAGCAATTCTTAAAGGAAGAACGTCAAAAGGAGGGAAATCAGGCATGAGTGCACTGACCAAAATTTCGGTAGCCCCTCATATTCACAGCGGCCGCTCCACCGCCGCCATCATGCGCGACGTGCTGATCGCACTGTCGGCCGCCGCCGTAGCCGGCGTGGTCATTTTCGGTCTGCGTGCCCTGCTTGTCATCGCCGTCTGCACCGCTTGCTGTGTCGGCTTTGAGGCGCTCTATACTCTGATCGTCAAAAAAGACCAGACGGCAGGAGATCTTTCGGCCGCCGTCACGGGTCTTCTGCTGGCGCTCAACCTGCCCGCGAACATTCCGCTCTGGCAGTGCGTCGTCGGCTCTCTGTTTGCCATCATCGTCGTCAAATGCCTCTTCGGCGGTATCGGCCGCAATCTGGTCAATCCCGCCATCACCGCCCGCGTATTTATGCTGGTGGCGTTCGGCTCAATGGCCGCCGCCGCATTCCCCGCAGACGCCGTTTCGGGCGCAACTCCCCTCGCCGCCGAGGAGCTTCCTTCGCTGACCACCCTTTTCCTCGGGAATTACGGCGGTGCGATCGGCGAGACCTGCTCGCTCGCCCTCTTGATCGGCGGAATTTATCTGCTGGCACGCCGTGTCATCACCTGGCATATTCCCGCCGCATTTATCGGCACGGTGTTCGTTTTCTCGCTCCTCATGGAAAACTTCGATGCCCTCCGCGCCCTCTCGCTCGTTCTCTCGGGCGGTCTGCTCATCGGTGCCTTCTTCATGGCGACCGATTACGTTACATCTCCCCCTACCGCCTGGGGTAAAATCATCTTCGGACTCGGTGCGGGCCTTTTGACCTGCCTGATCCGCTATTTCGGCAATTATCCCGAGGGCGTTTCCTTCGCCATCCTGTTTATGAACATCATCACACCCTATATCAGCCGCCTGACACGGCATAAGGTATTTGGAGACGGAGGTCGCGCGGCATGAAAAAGAGCATAAAAAATCTTTCGGTATTTGTCTCCATCTGCGCGGTTATTACCCTGCTCCTCGCCGTCACCAACACCTTCACCGCCCCCATCATCGAGCAGAATCAGGCCGCTTCCGCCAATCAGGCACTCATGGAGGTAATGCCCGACGGCACCGGCTTTGAGGCGGTCGACATCAGTACCTATACCCTTCCCGCCACCGTCTCCGAGGTGTACAGAGAAACCTCCGGCCGGGGCTGCGTGATCAAGCTGATTACCTCGGGCTACGGCACCGATATGGTCATCATGTGCGGCATCACCGCCGACGGCACGGTCAGCGGTGCCCTTTGCCTCTCCTCGAACGAAACACTCGGCAAGGAAAAGACCTACGGTGAGAGCTTCCTGCACAAAAACGCAGAGGAAGCCGAAGCGGTTGACGTGATCGGCGGCGCGACCAAGACCACCGAAGCGTACAAGAATGCAATCAAGGATGCCTTCAATACCGCCATCATTCTCGGCGGCGGCTCGGTGGATATCCGCACCGAGGAAGAAATCCTGGCAGACAATCTCGCTGCGGCGCTTCCTGCCGCTGACGGAAAATTCACCAAGCTCTTCCTTGTGGAAGAAGCAGAGGGCTTTGACGCCATCTATACAGCCGAGAACGGCCAAGGCTACGTTTTCGCAGCCGGCGAGGCATTTATCGGCGTCAATGCCGACGGAACCGTCATCACCGAGAGTGCCCACGACGCACAGGCGATTGCCGACATCGTTGCCCGGATCAGCTCCACGACCTATGAGGAGATTGATCTGTCCGCATATCCCGATCTCGAAAAATTCACCGTCTCCGCCAAGAAAACCGCATCCGGCAACTTTGTGATCGAGACCAAGGGCGCCGGCTACGGCATCAAGGGCGGCAACGAATATCATCCCGCTTCGGGCGAATATATCGTCGTGCGCGTATCGGTAACGCCGGACGGTAAGATCATCGACTGTCTTACCGTATCCGAGGCCGAGACCGACGGTCTGGGTGACGCCTGTGCCGATGAAGCCTTCTACGGTCAGTTCGTCGGCAAGACCGGGGACGATTACACCGAGATCGACGCGATCAGCGGTGCTACCCTGACGACCGACGGCTATAAGCAGGCGATCGAACGCGCCTTTACGGTGCTCAATACACTGAACGGAGGTGACCGATAATGCATAACAAATCCTCGCTTTCTATCCTGCTCAACGGAATCATCAGGGAAAACCCGGTGCTTGTGCTCATTCTCGGCACCTGTCCGACCCTGGCGACCACGACTACCGTCAACAGTGCCTTCGGTATGGGTCTGGCCGCTCTGGTCGTCCTTGTCTGCTCGAACGTCTTTATTTCGCTTCTGCGCAAGGTCATTCCCGAAAGCATGCGTATCCCCTGCTACATCGTGATCATCGCGGGATTCGTTACCGTTGTTAAAATGCTCGTTCAAGCGCTTTTGCCAAGCTTGTACGAATCGCTCGGCGTGTATCTTGATCTGATCACGGTAAACTGCATCATTCTCGGCCGTGCCGAGATGTTTGCGGGTAAGAACCCCGTCCTTTCCTCTGCCCTTGACGGTATCGGCATGGGACTCGGCTTCACCCTTGCGCTCTGTGCCATTTCCATCGTGCGTGAGGTGCTCGGCGCCGGCTCGTTTGCCGGTCTTGCCATCCCCTTCATGGAAGATTTCAAGATTGAATTCCTGACCAAGGCCCCGGGCGGGCTTCTGGTCTACGGACTGATGATCGCGCTCATTACCGCACTCACCCGAGGCAAAGCCCCCGCCAAGAAGTCGTTCTCCTGCAGCGGCTGTCCGAATGCGGGCGTATGTCACCGCGAGGGCTGTGCAGAGAAAGGAGCTGAATGCTGATGGAAACCTTCAAGATTCTGATCGTAATTCTTCTTTCGTCTGTCCTGGTCGATAACTATGTGCTCAGCCGCTTCCTCGGCATCTGTCCCTTCCTCGGGGTTTCCAAAAAGCTCAACCAGGCGGTCGGCATGGGTATTGCCGTGACGGTCGTGATGCTGATTGCTTCGGCGGTTACCTGGCCAATCCAGCACTTCGTCCTCAACACACTGGATCTCGGATACCTGCAGAACATCGTTTTCATTCTGACCATCGCCGCACTCGTTCAGATGCTTGAGCTGCTGCTCAAAAAGCATCTGCCCGCCCTGTATCAGGGGCTCGGCGTCTATCTGCCCCTCATCACCACCAACTGTGCGGTGCTGGGTGTGACAATCAACAACATCATCGATGGCTACAGCTTTGTGGAATCGATGGTCAGCGCACTCGGATGCGGACTTGGCTTTTTGTTCGCGATGGTGCTCTTCTCGGGTCTTCGTTCGCGCATTGATGAAACCGATATCCCCACCCCCTTCCGCGGCCTTGCCGTAACGCTGATGGCGGCCTCCTTTATCTCGCTTGCATTTATGGGATTCGGCGGCATCGTCGAAAATATCTTTGCTTGATCGGGGGAACCAATGATGAATATTTTAATTGCATTTCTCGTGATGCTTGCCATTGCCCTGATTGCCGGAATTCTGATTCTGCTTTTTTCTTACCTGTTTGCGGTAAAGGAAAACCCGCTCGTAAAAGAAATCCGCACCTGCCTGCCCGGCATCAACTGCGGTGCCTGCGGCTACAAGGGCTGTGACGACTATGCGGTCGCACTGACCCGGGGCGGCGTTCAGCCGAACCTCTGTATTCCCGGTGCGCAGACGGTTGCCGATCAAATCGGCGATCTGCTCGGCGTTGAGGCCGAGCCCTTTGACGACGTCATCGCATTCGTGGCCTGCAACGGTCACTGCGGTGCTACCTCCCGCGTTGCGGAATACGAAGGAATCAAAACCTGTTCCGCCGCCTCTATGCTCTTCGGCGGTCCCAACGCCTGCCGCTTCGGCTGCCTTGGATTCGGCGACTGTGCGGTAGCCTGTCCCAACGATGCCATCTGCATGGAAGACGGAATCGCCCGCGTAGATACCTCCCGCTGCCTCGGCTGCGGCATCTGCGTGCGCGCCTGCCCCAAGCATATCATTGAGATGCTCCCGCAGGAAGCCGTTACCGCCGTGATGTGCAAAAACAAGCAAAAGGGTGCCGATGCACGGAAGGCCTGCCAAAACGCCTGCATCGGCTGCAAAAAGTGCGAGAAGGTCTGCCCGACGGGAGCCATTGCCGTTACTGATAATCTGGCGGCAATTGACTATGAAAAATGCACCTATTGCGCCGCCTGCGTCAAGGAATGTCCCACGGGATGCCTCAAGACCGTATTCTTCCCGAACCTCGGTGAGAATAACGGCTGATTGGTCTGCACATACTAAACCAAAACGAAATGAAAGAACAAAACCCTACTCCCACACGTCTGCGGCGCAGTGATATTTTCTTTGTTGCGGCAATTCTGCTGTTCTGTCTTCTGTTCGCTGTATATCTGTTCGTCTTCCGCCCCGAGGGGAATACGGTCAGTATTACGGTTGACGGAGAGTTATACGGCGTGTACCCCCTCGCCGAGGACAGGGCCGAGGATATTTATACCGGAGAGGACGCTTCCCGGCACAACCGTCTCGTCATCCGTGACGGAGAGGCGTATATGGAAAGCGCATCCTGCCCCGATGGGATATGCGTCGGGCATCGCCCGATTTCCCGCAGTGGGGAGAGCATCGTCTGCCTGCCCAACCGCGTGGTCGTCACCGTGACCGCCGAGCAGGACGACGTCCCCGACATCGTCGCATAGGAGGACCGGATGAAAAAACAAGCCAAATCCGTTGCATTTATCGGTCTTTGCACCGCGCTTGCCCTGATCCTTGCCTACGTCGAGCTTCTCCTGCCCCCCCTCTTTGTCGCCGTGCCCGGAATCAAGATGGGACTGCCGAATATCATTCTCATCTTTCTGCTTTACCGATGCGGTGCAAAAACGGCGATCGGCGTCTCTCTTGTACGAATACTTTTGGTCAGCATTCTCTTCGGCAATACTATGGCCTTTCTTTACAGTCTGGCCGGTGCTGTGCTGAGTATGCTTGTGATGATCCTGCTTCGACGGCTGAATCTCCTGTCTTCGGTCGGCGTCAGCGTTGCCGGTGCCGTCTCCCACAACGTGGGACAGATTCTGACGGCGATGCTGCTGCTTGAAACGGCCGAGCTTGGTTACTATCTGCTCGTTCTGACCGTCACGGGCACTGCGGCAGGCATCTTCATCGGACTTTGCGGTTCCCTGCTGATTCGGAAAATTCCGCTAAAAATGTTGCCCAAAAGATAAATAAATAATTGACAAACTGCGCAAAGTATAGTAAAATACTATCTGGTTCCCAAAATTCAAAAAACAGTAAAGGAAAACCATCTATGAAAAAGCTTCTTTTGATTTCCCTTTCCCTGCTTCTTCTCATATCCACCCTGCTCGTCGGCTGCTCCGGCGGCAAGAACGAAGCCCTGAAGTTTGGCGCAGGTGTCTACATCAGCACCCCCACCGTAACCGATGCCACCGCTGATAAGGACGGCTCCGGCAAAATCGACGTTACCTTCGCCGCTGTTACGGTAGACGCTGACGGCAAGATCGTTGCCTGCGCACTTGATACCGCCAGCAACACGGTAAACTTCACCGCTGACGGAAAGAGCGTTGCCAACAGCGAATTCAAGACTAAGTATGAGCTTGGCAAGGACTACAACATGGTTGCTTACGGCGGCGCTGTCAAGGAATGGTTCGAGCAGGCAGACGCTTTCGAGGCTCTGGTTGCAGGCAAAACCCTTGATGAGGTCAAGGCTCTCGTTGCTGAAGGCAACAAGGGCACTGACGAAGTCATCAATGCGGGCTGCACGATTATGATTCACGAGTTTGTCGGCGCAATCGAGAAGGCATACAACGCCGCTGCCGAGTCGAACGTAACCGCAAACGACACCCTGAAGGTTACCGCCGCTACCGAGCAGACCTGCACCGATGCAACCGAAGAGAAGGACGGCTCGAACAAGGTTTCCACCACCGTATTCGCCGCCGCGCTTGACGCTGAGGGCAAGGTCGTTGCCGCTTCCAGCGACTGCGTAGAGGTTTCCTTCACCTTCGATGCAAAGGGCGTATCCACCCTTGACACCGCAAAGGCCGTTGTCTCTAAGAAGGAGCAGGGCACCAACTACGGCATGGTCGCTTACGGCGGCTCTGCCAAGGAATGGTTCGAGCAGGCCGCTGCCTTTGACGCAGCCTGCATCGGCAAGACCGCCGCTGAGATCACAGGCCTGCAGGCCGAGGACGGCCACGGCGTTGCTGATCTCCAGAGCGCCGGCTGCACCATTTATGTAACCGGTTTCGTTAAGGCAGCTTCCAAGATCTAATCGAATAGAAAAGCAAAAAAAGGAGATTCTTCTCCTTTTTTTGTTCCCTAAAATTATGCTCATGAAACATCGTCTCTTCCGCGCATCAATCGCGCTTTGTCTGCTTCTGTGCATTGGCCTCACCGCCTGCACGCCGCAACCGAAGAAAAACAAATATACCGCCTACTCTATGGAGTATTTCGATACCGTAATCACAATTACGGGCTATGAAGAAACCAAAGAAGAGTTTGACGCGGTATCCGAGGAGATCCTGTCTCTTCTCGGTGAGTATCATCGTCTCTATACCATCTATCACCGCTTTGATGGCATGGAAAATCTCTGTACCGTCAACGAGCGCAAGGACGGCACGCACCGCACCGTGACGGTTGACCGACGCATCATCGATCTGCTCCTTTATGCCCGCGAGATGTACACCCTCACCGACGGAATAATGAACGTGGCCATGGGCAGCGTGCTCTCTCTCTGGCACGATTACCGCACCCTCGGCAAGGACAATCCCGCCGGGGCTTCCCTGCCCCCCATGGAGCGTCTTGAGGCCGCTGATGCGCATACCGACATCGCCGGGATGATCATCGACGAAGCAGCCTCGACCGTAACCCTCACCGATCCCGGGATGAAGCTGGACGTCGGCGCGATCGCCAAAGGCTATGCAACCGAATGCGCCGCCCGCTATCTTGAAAAAAAGGGCATTACGGGCTACGTGCTGAACGTCGGCGGAAACGTCCGCACGGTGGGCACAAAGCCCGACGGCACAAAATGGACGGTCGGCATCGAGAACCCCTCGGGCGGCGATTACCTCGCCTATCTTGAGCTGAGCGGAGAGTCGCTTGTCACCAGCGGCTCCTATCAACGCTTCTATTACGTGGACGGTAAGCCCTATCACCACATTATCCACCCCGATACCCTGATGCCGGCCGAGGGATACACGTCGGTCTCGGTCATCTGCCGCGACTCGGGTCTGGCAGACGCGCTGTCCACCGCCCTCTTCTGCCTGCCCGCCGACGAAGGCCTTGCACTGATCGAATCGATCCCCGACGCGGAGGCCATGTGGGTGACCGAGGACGGCGAGCAAACGGTGTCCCCGGGCTGGAGTCAATACGTGAAAAAATAAGGAGGAATAGCCCCGTGCTCGAAAATATCGTCGCGCAATACAAGGATTTTCTCTATCCCTTGGCAGAAATCTCGGCCTACTCGCTTGAGCTGGTCGGTATTCTCATCATCATCGTCGGCTCCTGCCGCGCACTGGTGCGGCTCTTCCGATGCCTCTTCAAGCGTCAGCCCTTCCGCGTCGTCGTCGACCTCGGCAAGGCACTCTCGCTGGCCCTCGAATTCAAAATGGGTGCCGAGATCATCAAGACGGTCATCATCCATAATCTTGAAGAGCTGTCCATCCTCGGCGTCGTCATCGTCATCCGCGCCCTCCTCGCCTTCATCGTCCATTGGGAGATCCAGACCGAGGAGAAGGAACTTCGGCGCCAAAATGAATCCTCCCATAAAACAGAGGAATAAGACACCCCTTCCCCGCTCACACAAACAAAAACCGCGATCCTAACGAAAAAATCCCCACAAACCAAACAATCGGTTTGTGGGGATTTGATTTTGATCGGCAGAAGGCCGGCCTTCCCCTTGAGGGGAAGGTGGCAGCCAAAGGCTGACGGACGAGGTGTTATTCGATACCAAACTACATTTCAGCCTCGCCCTCAGAGAAAGGTGGCACGGCGCAAGCCGTGACGGAGAGGGCCCTCTCAGTCGCCTGCGGCGACAGCTCCGAGGTTGCTTGCAACCTCGCGGCGCTTGCGCCCACCCCCATAGGGGGAGCCTTTTTTGTGCGCAAAACAACGTCCGCATCATCTCTGTATTCTCTTACAACTCGGTTACTGCGGTATGCTTTCTCGCATACTCCACAAGTGTCCACGTATTACTTGCAGGATAGCGCACATAGGCAATCAGATATTGCGCATGATCTACCGCACACCGATTTGCGCAGATGATCGCCGCACGCCGCGGTACACCCTCCATCGCCGACGGATACCAGCTCCCGTCAAATCCACGCGAAAGCACAACCGGCTTTTCGGCGGGGTGATACGCCATCAGCATGGTCAGCAGCACCTCCGAATACCGTTCCTTCGCCTCCATTACTGCGCGCGCCGCCATATGGTCGAAATTGCCGTAATTGCCCAC
>JAZNCR010000078.1:0-5961 GCA_045587605.1 Eubacteriales bacterium | reverse complement strand
CAAAAACTTCCCACCGCGCCACGGATATGGTGCGGTGGGAAGTTTTTGGTTTCGGGGCACGGCCCCGAGAGGGGGGTTATTTTTTGGATGCGGTGGAGGTTTCTTGCTTGACTTTGTGGTCGATGACGTGGCGGGAGGCGAGCTCCGCTTTGATTTCGTCAAGCGAGATGCCCATTTCGACCATGAGTACCATGACGTGATAGGTGAGGTCGGCGATTTCGTAGATGGTCTCGCCGCGGTCGCCGCCCTTGCCGGCGACGATGACCTCGGTGGTTTCCTCGCCCACCTTTTTGAGGATCTTATCGATACCCTTCTCGAAGAGATAGGTGGTATACGAGCCTTCCTTCTTCTCGGTCTTGCGTCCCTCGATGAGCGACATGAGGGCAGAGAGAGAGAATGCGGGGGGCTCGTCTCCTTCGGCGACGAGGTCAACGAAGCAGGAATCATTGCCCAGATGGCAGGCGGGGCCGCTCTTGCGCACGCGGACAACGAGTGCGTCACGGTCGCAGTCGGCGGTGATCGAAACGACGCGCTGGATATTGCCCGAGGTCTCGCCCTTACGCCACAGCTCACCGCGCGAACGCGACCAGAAGCAGGTGCGTCCTTCGCGCAGGGTGATCTCCAAACTCTCACGGTTCATATATGCCAGGGTCAGAACGTTTCCGCTGTCCGCATCGGTCACGATCGCAGGAATCAGACCCTTCTCATCAAACTTCAGATTCTCAATCGTCAACATAAATTTACTCCTTATGGAAAGTTTTTACGGGGGTCTGGGGACGCTTTTTACAAAAAGCGCCCCCGTGCCCTTCACACGCGCATCTCAATACCGTTTGCGCGGAGCATCATCTTCAGATCAGGTATCTTAACCTCGCCGAAATGGAAAATGGAAGCAGCAAGCCCCGCATCCACGCCGGGCAGGGTCTCAAAAAGGGTGACGAAATCGCGGGCACATCCCGCACCGCCCGAGGCAATGACGGGGACGCTGACCGCATCACAGACAGCCGAGAGCAGCTCCAGATCAAAGCCGCCCTTCACGCCGTCGGTATCCATACTGTTGACCACGATCTCGCCCGCGCCTGCATCCACACAGCGGCGAATCCAGTCGATCGCCTCCATGCCGGTGTCCTCGCGCCCGCCTTTGGCAAAGACGCGGAATTCGCCCTCGGCACGCTTGACGTCGACCGAAAGCACGACGCACTGGTCGCCATACCGCCGCGCGGCCTCCCCAACAAGCGCAGGATTGCGGATCGCGCCCGAATTGACGCTGACCTTATCCGCGCCGCATTTGAGTACGCGGTCGAAATCATCGAGGGTATTGATGCCTCCGCCGACCGTCAGGGGAATAAAGATATTTGACGCGACCTCACGGAGGATGTCAGTAAAGAGTGCACGTCCCTCCGCTGATGCGGTAATGTCGTAGAAGACCAGCTCGTCTGCACCGTTTTCGCTGTAATAGCGTGCAAGCTCGACCGGGGAGGACACGTCGCGCAGGCCCATAAAGTTAACCCCCTTGACCACGCGGCCGTCCCGCACGTCAAGGCAGGGAATGATGCGTTTGGTAATCATATGCTCTCTCCTTTTGCCGCGGCAAGGGCTTCCTCAAGCACGAGGTCTCCCGTATAGAGCGCACGGCCGAGAATTGCGCCGCTGACGCCGATCCGACAGAGGGCGCGGACATCGTCAAGCGAGCTGACCCCGCCCGACGCGATCACGTTGAGGCTGAAGCTGTCCGAGAGCTCGCGGTAGAGATCGAGATTGGTTCCCCGCATTGCGCCGTCGCGGGAAATATCGGTAACGATCACCGTACCGATGCCCAGCTGCTCAAGGCGGGCGATGAAGTCGAAGCCGTCGATCGGGGAGGTCTCGGTCCATCCCTTGATCGCCACCTTACCGTCACGCAGATCAACGCCGACCGCAAGGTGTGCGCCGTACTCGCGTGCCGCCGATTCAAGCAGGCTCGGATCGGTGATGGCGGCCGTGCCGAGAATCACCCGTTCAACGCCGAGCGAAAGATAGCGTTCGATAACCTCGACCGAGCGGACGCCGCCGCCGATTTCGATCTTAAGCCGGCCCGCTTGTGCGATAGCGGCCACCGTGTCGGCATTGGGCGTACCGCCCGATTTTGCGCCGTCAAGATCGACGAGATGCAGCCACTCGGCACCCCGCGCGGCAAAATCGCGTGCCACGGCGGAAGGATCGTCCGAATAGGTGGTCATCTGCGCGTAGTCGCCGCGCAGAAGACGGACCGCACAGCCGCCCAAGAGGTCGATTGCAGGTAGAATGTTCATAGTTACTCCTTGTATTGAATTGGGGCGCTGCCCCAAGCCCCGGTTAAACCCTTTTTTGTAAAAAGGGTTTAACAATCCCCAAAAACTTTATATAGGGGGATCGGGATTATGCTTCGCAGAAGGCGCGAAGGATGCGGAGACCGACGTCGCCGCTTTTCTCGGGATGGAACTGGGTGCCGTAGATGTTGCGGTGTGCGACGGCGGCGGTCAGGGGAACGCCGTAGGTCGAGGTAGCGATTACTGCGTCCTCGCACTGCATGGCGGCATAGGAATGGACGAAATAGACGTAGTCGCCTTCGCTGATGTAGCGGAAGAGGGGAGATTTTTCTTTTCCTGCGGGGAAATCGAGCGAATTCCAGCCGATATGGGGAACCTTGAGCCCTTCACCGATCACGGGAGAGATCGGCATGACTTCGCCGTCGATCAAGCCAAGCCCCTCATGCTCGCCATACTCATAGCTGCGGGAAAAGAGCATCTGCATCCCCAGGCAAATGCCGAGCAGGGGCTTGCCTGCGGCGGCTTCTGCCCGCACAAGGGCATCAAGCCCCGTGGCGCGCAGCTTGGCGGCGGCGTCCGCAAATGCACCGACGCCCGGCAGGATGATGCGGTCGGCCGCACGGATTACGTCAGCGTCCCCCGTGACGACGGTATCGGCACCGAGCATACGGAAGGATGCGGCAAGCGAGAAGAGATTGCCGACGCCGTAATCGATAATGGCAATCGACATCAGAGTACCCCTTTCGTGGACGGAATCTCATCCCCGATCACCGCGGTCGCCTGGCGCAGTGCGCGGCCGAGCGCCTTGAAGGCACCCTCGATCACGTGGTGTGCATTTTTGCCCGCCATGCGGCGGATATGCAGGGTGATGGGGAAATGGCGGGTAAAGGCCAGAAGAAATTCCTCAATCAGCTCGGTATCGAAGCTGCCTACCTTGCGGGGCAGCTCACCGAGATCAAAGCAGAGCATTGAGCGCCCCGAAATATCGAGTGCGCAGAGAATCAGCGCCTCGTCCATAGGCAGGATAATGGAGCCGTAGCGGGCGATACCGCGTCGGTCACCGAGCGCCGCGTCAAAGGCCTGCCCGAGGCAGATGCCGATATCCTCGGCCGAGTGGTGGTCGTCTACCTCCACGTCGCCGCGGCAGGAGAGGGTCAAGCCAAAGCCGCCGTGACGGGCAAAGAGGGTGAGCATATGGTCAAGAAAGCCAACGCCCGAATCGATCTTCACCTCGCCGCCGTCAAGCGAGAGGGAGAGGGTGATATCGGTTTCGGCCGTTTTGCGGTTAACGGTTGCATTTGACGTCATGATTTTACTCCTTTTTCATCCAGAATCGCACGCACGGCCGAGAGGAAGGTGTCCATCTGCTCACGCGTGCCGATCGTAATGCGCAGGTATTCCCGTGTCCGCGCGCCGCTGAAGTAGCGGACAAGCACCCCGCGTGCGCGCAGGGCGGCATACATCCCTGCCGCGTCGCCGTCGGCGGGACGGGCAAAGAGGAAGTTGGTGACCGAATCGGTCATGGTAAAGCCGAGCTTTGCCAGTGCTTCGGCCGTATATGTGCGCGTTGCGGCAATCTCGGCACAGTTGCGTCGGCAGATGTCATCCTGCGCAAGCGTTGCCTCACCCGCCGCCAGCGTCATGCGGTTGACGTTGTAGGGATTGGTCGAATATTTGATACGGTTGAGGTCGGCAATGATCTCGGCCGAGGCAATCGCGTAGCCAAGCCGGCCGCCCGCAAGCGAGCGCGATTTGGAGAAGGTCTGCACGACTAAGAGATTCGGGCAGGTATCAAGCAGGGATACTGCCGACTCTGCACCGAAATCAACGTAGGCCTCGTCGATGAGGACGACGTTCTCCGGGTTTCCCGCACAGATCCGCGCAATCTCAGACGTCGGGAGCGCAAGACCCGTCGGTGCGTTCGGATTGGCGATCACCACCGTACAGCCGAGCCCGATATAATCGTCGGCTGAGAGCGAGAAGTCCTCCCGCAGGGGGATCACCTTCGCCTCGATACCGTAGAGCTTTGCATAAACGGGATAGAAGCCGTAGCTGATGTCCGGGAAGGCGACAGGGGCATCTGCACCGCCGTATGCCTGAAAGGCAAAGGAAAGGATCTCATCCGATCCGTTGCCGAGAATGATCTGCTCGGGTCGGACGCCGTATCGCGCGGCAAGCAGACGCCGCAGACCGATCCCCTCGGGATCGGAATAAAGGTGATTCATCGCCGCCGCCTCGGCCGCAGCCTCGACCACCGCCGGGGGGGGCGGATAGGGCGATTCGTTCGTATTCAGTTTAATGTATGCTCTGTCCTGCGGCTGTTCACCCGGAACGTATGCCTCAAGCGAAACGTGGCGTACATGAAGAAAATCCGACATAAGTCCTCACAAATTTCCCGAAATCAGTTTTTTCTCGCTTCGGCGCTTCTTGCATGTGCCTCAAGCCCCTCTTTGCGGGCAAAGTAGGCCACGTCGTCGCAAACGGCGGCAAGTGCGTCTGGCGTATAGTAGGTAAAGGCAGACTTCTTGACGAAATCGTCCACGGACAAGGGACTCGAGAAGCGTGCCGTTCCGCTGGTTGGCAGGGTGTGGTTGGGCCCTGCGTAATAATCGCCGAGTGCCTCGGGGCAGGAGCGTCCGAGGAAGACCGAGCCCGCATTCCGGATGAGCGGGAGATAGTCAAAGGGATTGTCCACGCAGACCTCAAGATGCTCGGGAGCGATCTCATTTGAGACCGAAATAGCCTCCTCGATCGATTCGGCAACGATGATCTTGCCGCGCGTATCAATCGACACGCGCGCGATCTCGGCGCGGGGAAGAAGCGGGATCTGCCGCTCAAGCTCGTCTCTGACCGCCTCAGCCAGCGCCGCGCTCTCGGTCACGAGAACGGCCGACGCCATTCTGTCATGCTCAGCCTGCGAGAGCAGGTCTGCTGCCACCGAACGGGGATCGCTTGCACCGTCGGCAATGACCAGGATCTCACTCGGACCGGCGATCATATCGATGTCCACCTGCCCGTAGACCTGGCGCTTAGCCTCAGCAACGTATGCGTTGCCGGGACCGACGATCTTATCTACCTGCGGCACGCTCTCGGTGCCGTAGGCCAGAGCCGCGACCGCCTGTGCGCCGCCGAGCTTGAAGATACGTCCGACACCCGCGACCGATGCGGCCGCCAAAATGACCGGATTGATCTTACCGTCGGGGCCGGGCGGGGTCACCATGACCACCTCGTCAACCCCCGCAAGCTCTGCGGGGATAGCATTCATCAGCACCGACGAAGGATAGCTTGCCGTACCGCCCGGCACGTAAAGACCGACGCGCTCAAGCGGAATCACGCGCTGTCCCATCACCACGCCCGGCTGGTCGGTGATGACGAAATCATGCCGTACCTGACGGCTGTGGAAGGCGCGGATGCGCTTTGCCGCCTCACGAAGAACCGACAAAAAGCGCGGATCGATCTCAGCCAGCGCCGCCTCGATCTCCTCGGGACTGACCGCCAAATCATCCAGCTCCGCACGGTCAAAGCGCGCCGTATATTCCTTCAGCGCCGCATCTCCTCTTGCGCGGACGTCGGCAATGACCAGGATCTCACTCGGACCGGCGATCATATCGATGTCCACCTGCCCGTAGACCTGGCGCTTAGCCTCAGCAACGTATGCGTTGCCGGGACCGACGAT
>JAZNCR010000077.1:0-3773 GCA_045587605.1 Eubacteriales bacterium | reverse complement strand
TGTCTCCTAAGACCCGCTTGGCCTCCGACTTACGTGGACTGCCCCGGCCACGCCGACTACGTTAAGAACATGATCACCGGTGCTGCTCAGATGGACGGCGCAATCCTGGTTGTTGCTGCTACTGACGGCCCCATGGCTCAGACCCGTGAGCACATCCTGCTCGCTCGTCAGGTTGGCGTTCCCGCACTGGTTGTCTTCATGAACAAGTGCGACCTCGTTGACGACGATGAGCTCTGCGATCTCGTTGAGATGGAGATCCGCGATCTGCTCTCTGAGTACGATTTCCCCGGCGATGATATTCCGATCGTTCGCGGCTCTGCCCGTGAAGCTCTGGAGTCTGCTTCCACCGATAAGAACGATGCAGTTTACGCTTGCATCAACGAGCTCATGAATGAGGTTGACGCTTACATCCCCACTCCCGATCGTAAGGCTGACCTGCCCTTCCTGATGCCTGTTGAGGACGTATTCTCCATCTCCGGCCGTGGTACTGTTGCTACCGGTCGTGTAGAGCGTGGTTCCGTTAAGATGGCTGACAACGTAGAAATCGTTGGTCTGGCTGATGAGAAGAGATCCACCGTTATCACCGGTATCGAAATGTTCCGTAAGCTGCTCGACTATGCTGGGGCCGGCGACAACGGTGGTCTGTTGCTCCGCGGTGTAGCTAAGAACGAGATCGAGCGCGGTCAGGTTCTCTGCAAGCCCGGCTCCATCAACCCCCACACCAAGTTTGCTGGTCAGGTTTACGTTCTGCTCGAGAAAGAAGGCGGCCGTCAGAAGCCCTTCTTCTCCGGCTACCGTCCCCAGTTCTACTTCCGCACCACCGACGTTACCGGCACCATCACCCTGCCCGCTGACGTTGAGATGTGCCGTCCTGGCGACAACGTTGTTATGAACGTTGAGCTGATCACCCCCATCGCTATCGAGAAGGGTCTCCGCTTCGCTATCCGTGAGGGTGGCCGTACCGTTGGTTCGGGCGTCGTTATCGACATCGCTGAGTAATTAACCTTTATCGCAGGGCGGATACCGCGTATCCGCCCTGTGTTTCTTTTAATTTCATATTTTTTGAAAGAGATTCTTTCAAATTTATCTTTGGGGATTGGTGAAATTCCATACCGGCGGTAAAGTCCGCGAGTCGAAAGACCGACAGGGTGAGATTCCCTGACCGACAGTAAAGTCTGGATGAGAAAAGATAAGAAGGTCCCCGTGTATCCTTTTGGGTATACGGGGATTATCTTTCCTCCCCATTATCTGCATAATGGAGGAAAACATATGCAAAATAAACGTTTTGATACACGCCGCATGGTCATGCTGGCACTTTTCTGTGCGGTTGCCTGCGTGGTGATGTTGCTTTTTCCGCGTATCAAGGTCTCCTTTTTGACCTTTGATATAAAGGATGCGGTGATCGCCGTCGCCGCCATGCTCTTCGGTCCCGCCGCAGGGGCGCTGATTGCCTTAACCGTGGCGACGCTTGAGTTGTTTTCTGTCAGTGATACCGGAATTTACGGCTGGCTGATGAACTTCTTTTCCTCGGCGACATTTTCTGTTCTTGCATCGTCGATTTACCGACATGGCCGCAGAATGTGGTCGGCTGTGATTGCGCTGATGACCGCCGTGCTCGGATTGACTGCGGTTATGCTTGGCCTCAATCTGCTGATTACACCACTCTATACCGGCTGGTCGATAGAAGAGGTCGCTGCGATTATTCCGTCTCTTTTGCTCCCCTTCAACTTTATCAAGGCAACCCTCAATGCCGCACTTGTGATGGTGTTCTATAAGCCGATCTCGATCGCAATGAAGAAAGCGCGCATTACCGAGTATGCCGAAGGAGAAGGGAAGCCGACGACCTGGAGAAGTGTTACTTTTACCGTTATCGGTGTTCTTATCATTGCAATCTGCATTTTTATTTTCATTGATCTGATGGGCGGCAGCTTTTCTTTGATTCAACTTCCCGCATAAGGCGCGCGGCTAAAACATAAGAAAGGTAAGACAAATTCATGACGGAAGCCATCAAAACATTTTTTCTTGATATGCTTGGGCCAGAATGGAGTGTTATCCTCTGCTCAATGATTCCGATTCTCGAGCTGCGCGGGGCAATTCCGTTCGGCTGTGCGATGGGGCTGCCGTGGTACACGAATCTGGCGCTTTCGGTGCTTGGTAACTGCGTTCCGGTTCCGTTCATTCTGCTTTTTATCCGGCAGATTCTCGGCTGGATGAAAGAATGCCGGATCGGATTCTTTCGCAAAACAGCCGAATGGCTTGAGCGGAAGGCGAACAAGCACGTCGATAAGGTGAACCAATTTGCGTTTTGGGGATTGTTTGCTCTGGTTGCCATTCCGCTGCCGGGTACGGGCGCATGGACGGGCTCGCTTGTTGCGGCACTCTTCCGCGTCAAGCCGAAAACGGCGGTTCCCGCGATTCTGCTCGGCGTTTTGGCCGCCGGAATCGTCGTTACGCTGATCAGCTACGGCGTTCTTTCGTTTCTGTCCTTTCTTCTTTAATTGCCGAAAATGCTGCCGCCTTGCGGCAGCATTTTTTTGTTTTCGGACGACTTTTTTCCATGGAGATTATTGACAGGGAATTTGTTTTATGATAGAATGAAAGTGGTATACTGGCATTAAACCAATGATCGAGATACAAACAATGGCGAGTGCCTGCATATAGAGATGACAAAGTCCAAACCATGGAGGGAAAACAATGAAAAAAAGATTGATGGCTTTGTGTATGACCGTGTTTATGATCCTCTCTGTGCTGCCGACCGGTGTATTTGCGGCCGATTCGAGCACGGGCGGTGCTTCATCCGGCATATTCTTTGAAAAAACCGTGCTGTCGGCAACTGCCGATGCACCTGCGAAAATCAGACTGGAGGCATATACGACCGGCTCGGTATCCTCCACGCAGTCTCATTTGCCGACCGATATTGTCCTCGTTCTCGACCAGTCGGGATCGATGGATGAAGCATTGAGCGGCGGTACGAAGCTCTCCGTGATGAAAGACGCGGTGAACGATTTCGTGGCTGCGATTGCCGGAATGAACAGTGCAGCGGAAGACCTGTATCGCGTTGCCATCGTCGGCTTTGCCAGCGAATCGGGATACAGCGACAATACCGAGATTCTGACGGCCACCCAGACCGAGATGGTCACCTCCTCGACCTATCAGGTTGAGACGGGAGAGCTTGATACGAATAAAACCTACTATATCCGTGACGGTCAGGCATACCGCGCGATTACTTATTACTCGTTTTTGGGAAATGGTGCTTGGTATACCACCGGTTATTTCCCGCAGAGCGTTGATGTTTCCGAAGAAACGGTATAGAACCGCTTTGATGGGGTGATCCAGGGGGAAAAGTATGGTGGTCCGTTCAACAGCCTGCCCGACGAGCATTATACCGGTGCGCTGGTGAACTGCACAACTACCGCTATTTCTTCGACCGGGGATATTGGCCGGGCAATCGCGGAGCTTGACGGAAACGGTGCAACGAGAACAGACCTCGGACTTGAAATGGCCGAGAAAATTTTTGCGGCGCAGGACTATACGTCTGCCGCAAATCGGAACCGTCAGAAGGTTGTCGTCCTGATCACTGACGGCGTTCCCACGACGAACACCGAGTTTGATTCGACTGTCGCAAATAACGCTGTCACCAACGCAAAAAGCATGAAGGATGCCGGCGCGCACATTTTCTCGATGTACCTTGGCACCCCTTCGGCACAGTCGGTGAATTTCCTTCAGGCTGTTTCCAGCAACTATCCTGCCGCAACATCCATCAGCTCGCTTGG
>JAZNCR010000076.1:0-10829 GCA_045587605.1 Eubacteriales bacterium | reverse complement strand
GCGTCTTGCCGTTCTCAATGCAATACGCCACCATGCGGCCGACGATCTTGTAGGCGTCGCGGAAGGCGAGGCCCTTCTTGACCAAATAATCGGCACAGTCGGGTGCGTTGATGAAGCCCTTGGCCGCGGCGGCGCGGAGCACGTCGGGACGGACGGTCGCCGTTTCCAGCATGGGGGCGAAGATGGACAGGCAAAGCTTAGTGGTATCAATTGCGTCGAAAATAGCTTCCTTGTCTTCCTGCATATCCTTGTTATAGGCGAGCGGAAGGCCCTTCATCACGGTCAGCAGAGTGGTCAGGTCCCCGTAAACACGTCCCGTCTTTCCGCGAACCAATTCGGCAATATCGGGATTCTTCTTTTGGGGCATGATGGACGAGCCGGTCGAATAGGCATCGTCGAGCTCAAGGAAACCAAATTCAGAGGAGCACCAGAGAATAATCTCCTCCGAGAAGCGGCTGAGATGCATCATAATGAGCGAGAGTGCCGAGGCCAGCTCAATGGCAAAGTCGCGGTCGGATACACCGTCGATGCTGTTGTCGGTAATGGCATCAAATCCAAGCTGCTCGGCCACGAACGCACGGTCAATGGGATAGGTGGTGGCCGCGAGGGCACAGGAGCCGAGAGGCATGACGTTGGTGTGCGCCTTGATCTCGCGAAGCCGCCCGCAGTCGCGCATGAACATCTGGGCGTAAGCAAGCAGATAATGCGCCATGGTCAGAGGCTGTGCACGCTGAAGATGCGTATATCCCGGCATGACCGTGTCAATGTTGGCCTCTGCCTTCTCGGTGATTACCGAAAGCAGATTCCGCACAAGGGCATCAATCTCGCCGATCTCCCGCATCAGGTACATGCGGATATCCAGCGCAACCTGATCGTTGCGGCTGCGCGAGGTGTGCAGACGCTTGCCGGTCTCCCCGATGCGAGAGGTCAGCTCACTTTCGATAAACATATGAATATCCTCTGCCTCGGGATCAAACTCCAGCCGACCCTCGTCAATATCGGCAAGGATCTCACGCAGTGTCTTGACGATCAGCGCAGCCTCACTCTGCTCGATAATCCCACAGCGGCCAAGCATGGTCGCGTGCGCGATCGAGCCGGTAATATCCTCTCTGTACATCCGACAGTCAAAACGGATCGACGAATTGAAATCGTTTACCCGACTGTCCAGCGCCTTCGAAAAGCGCCCATCCCACATTTTCATAATTGTATATCCTTTCTATGTTATGTGGGGGGCGCCTTTTGGTAAAAGGCACCCCCCACATCCCCCGCGAAAACTTTATTTGAAAGTTTTTCGGGATTGCTAAGCCCCTTTTTTCAAAAAGGGACTTAGCCGGGGTTTGGGGCAGAGCCCCAATCATTACTTTCTCTTTGCATCCAGTGCAGCCTTAACCTTGAGGGGCAGACCGAAGAGGTTGATGAAGCCGGTTGCATCGGCCTGGTTGTAGACCTCGTCAGCGTCGAAGGTTGCAATATCCTCGTCGTAGAGCGAGTAGGGCGAGGTGACCGAAGCGAGGATGCAGTTGCCCTTGTAGAGCTTCAGCTTAACGTCACCCGTGACGACCTCCTGGGTCTTGTCAACGAAGGCGGTCAGCGCCTCGCGGACAGGGGTGAACCACTGGCCGAAGTAAACGAGATCGGCAAACTTGCCGGCGAGCATTTGCTTTGTGTGCATGGTGTCGCGGTCAAGGGTCAGGGTCTCAAGTGCCTCGTGTGCGGCATAGAGAACGGTTCCGCCGGGGGTCTCGTAAACGCCGCGGCTCTTCATGCCGACAAGGCGGTTCTCCACCATATCAACGATACCGATACCGTTCTCGCCGCCCAGCTTGTTGAGGGTCTCAAGCAGCTCAACTGCACCCATCTTCTTGCCGTCAATTGCAACCGGAACGCCCTTCTCAAAGCTGATGGTTACATAGGTAGGCTTGTCGGGTGCCTGCTCGGGAGAAACGCCCATCTCAAGGATCTTGTCATACATCGGCTCGTTTGCGGGATCCTCAAGGTCGAGCCCCTCGTGCGAGAGATGCCAGATGTTCTTATCCTTGGAGTAGTTGGTCTCGCGGGTAATGGCCAGCGGGACGTTCTTTGCGATGGCGTAGTCGATTTCCTCATCGCGGGACTTGATATCCCAGGTACGCCAGGGCGCGATGATCTCCATGTCGGGAGCAAATGCCTTGATGGTCAGCTCAAAGCGAACCTGGTCGTTACCCTTACCGGTACAGCCGTGTGCAATTGCGTCAGCACCCTCGGCACGCGCGATCTCCACGATACGCTTGGCGATGATGGGGCGGGCAAAGGAGGTACCCAGCAGATACTGGTTTTCGTATTTTGCACCTGCCTGCATGGTGGGGAATACGTAATCTTCAATAAATTCCTTGCGCAGGTCTTCAATGTAAAGCTTGGAAGCGCCCGTCTTGATTGCCTTTTCCTCAAGACCGTCGGTTTCCTTGCCCTGTCCGACGTCTCCGCAGACTGCGATGACCTCGCATCCGGGGTAATTGTCCTTGAGCCACGGAATAATGATCGAGGTGTCAAGGCCGCCCGAGTAGGCAAGAACGATTTTTTTGATTTCCTTTTTCATGGTATGTATCCTTTCTTATTGCGTCAGCGGGAATTGATTGTTCCTATTATAACGCATATTTATTCAAAAATCAATTGTTATATTCAACAAAAATGGAATAATATTCATTCAAATCCTACTGCATATCCGCAAACCATGATTTTACGCGGCTCAAATCAGCGTATTTTGCGAAAACTTTGCATGAAGGAGATGATGCAAAATGCAGTGGAAAAATACGCACAAAATTCGTTTGTGTGCAATGCTGTTCGCGGCAATGCTGGCCTTACCTGCATCGGCCGAAGGTGCAATGGGGTGGTATTGTGTACGAAACAAGGCGCACAAGCAGCCGCAGCTCGGCAGTGATTTGACTTGGGTAGAGCAGTTTGACGGTTACTGGATTGATTCTCGGTACGGGGATGAGACAGAGGAGAAGGTGCTTTACCTTACCTTTGATGCCGGATACGAAAACGGCAACGTGGAACGGATTCTGAATACGCTGAAGGAGAAAGACGTGCCGGGCGCCTTCTTTATTTTAGGAAATCTGATTGAGCGCAACCCCGAGCTTGTGCGCCGAATGGCAAGTGAAGGGCATACCGTCTGCAATCACACCTACGGGCATCCCGATATGACGAAGATGCAGTCGAAGGAAGCGTTCGCGGAGGAGCTTCGGAAATTGGAAGGGGCTTATTTTGAGTTGATCGGTGAGGAAATTGCGCGCTTCTACCGTCCGCCGCAGGGGACGTTTGACCGACAGAACATGGAGTGGGCACATGAGCTTGGATATAAGACCATCTTCTGGAGCTTCGCTTATGCCGACTGGGATAACGCCAAGCAGCCCGATCCCGAAAAGGCAAAACAAAAAATTCTCGATAATATCCACAACGGTGCCGTTCTTCTTTTGCACCCCACTTCGGCGGTAAATGCGGCGATTATAGGGGACGTGATCGATACGCTGAAGGCAGATGGCTGGCGATTCGGTACGCTTGATGAATTGACGGCGGAGGCAAAATGAGCGGGCGGATTCGATGCGCGGTTCTTCTGCTTGTCCTGATCGTCTGTCTTTGTTCTGTTTCGGCAGAGGCCGAATCGGAGGGGGAGAGCAGCATTGTTTACCGTGCACACGCGAATGAGGGCGGAAAAATCGCGCTGACCTTTGATGACGGACCGCATCCGCGCTACACGCCCGAAATTCTGTCCATTCTTGCCGAATACGGTGTACACGCCACCTTTTTCGTGGTGGGACAAAACGCGGAATACTATCCGGCACTGATCGCACAGATTCAGGCGGCAGGACACGAGATCGGTAATCACAGCTACGACCACTCAAGACTTCTGCGCGCCGATATGCATACCGTCAAGGACGAAATTCTGCACGCCGAGGCGGTGATTTATGAGCTGTCCGATTCCAGAACCAAGCTTTTTCGTCCGCCCGAGGGGATGTTCAATGAGCATCTGATTGAGGCGGCGCGGGAGCTGGATTATCGGATTATTCTCTGGAATATCGATACGCGGGATTGGGATCATACGCCGCCCGCCGCGATTGCCGATCATATTCTTTCGCAGGTAAAGTCGGGCGATATTATCCTGATGCATGACTACATCGGCTTTGACAGTCCGACACCCGAGGCACTTCGTCTGGTCATTCCTGCACTCTTGGATGAGAATTACCGGTTCGTCGGGGTCAGTGAACTGCTTGGGAGCAACTGAAGTGAGAAACGCAGAATGGGGTGCCGCGCAGAGCAGCGCGGCGCCCCTTTTCGTTTGGTTAAAGCAGTGCGGCGGCGTCGGGATCGGGCAGCATATCCCCGTCGTCCTCATCCTCGTCATCGTCGGTCTTGTAAGGCCGGATCATCAGCTCGTCGATCTTTGCCCATGCCGCATAGGCGGACATAAAGGACGCACAGGCAGGGAAATAGACGAGGGGCAGGATAACGACCATAATGATGCCCATCGGGGCGAGCAGTACGATCAGCATGATATTGAAGAGGGCAAGCAGAAAAATGCCGAGCAGAGCCATCACGTTGCGCTTGATGCCGACAAGAGCAAAAATAAACGCATTTTTGATCAGCTTTCCGATCGAGAGATCAAAGGTAATCAGCATCAGATAGAGATAAAAGCGCATAAAGACGTAGATCAGGGTCATGGCAACCGTGATGTAGAACATGACGTCCATGGCAAACGATCCGATGAGGTTATAGAAGAACATCAGATTATGCACGAGAATGCAGAGAATGCCAAGATCAATGATGCCGACCAGAAGACCTTGCTTGCGGTTACGGCGAATGGCATACCAGAAGTCACTCCACATAAAGACCGGCTCCGCGCGAACCATACTGCGCAGATTATAGGTGACACCGACGTTAAGCCACCCGAACACGGCGAACCAAAGCAGAACGGCGGCGGCAATCAAAAGAATCTCTCCAAGCGAGAGAAATGCCCATTGCGTGTGCATACCGTGCTGTGCAAAGAGCGGAGCAAAGGAAGGAGAATCAATCAACTGCGATGCACCGTAGAGGGCAGGGTATACGGGCGAGAGAATCGATGGCGTTTTCCCACCGATGACGTAGAGATAGAGGATGAGAAGGGGGGGGATTCCCTCTAAGAGAATATAAAGATTGAGCGAGAGCAGACGGGTAAATTTCCGCCCGAAAAGCTTGAAGAAATTTTTCAGATTCGGCGGCCCGACCTCTTCCTTTTCGACGCCCTTGCCGTCGCGGTTAAAGTCGAACAGTTTGAATTTTTTCTTTTCCGTTTCCACGATTTGAACCTCATTTTATTTTGAAACTTATATAAGCAAAAAACTAAGCAGGCAGTATACCGTATGCACAAGCATAACGAAGCCGAACATCGTCAGATAGATGAAAAGATAGCGGCGGACGAAGGGGGCGCGGAGGATTTTGCGCGGCCTGCCGCAGATTTCTCGGTATTGGTGCGAGAAAAGAACGGCCTCTGCTGAGAGATGAACGAATGCCGCGGCAATCAGCACGTTTGCACCGAGAAAGAAAACAAAGGCGGTTCCTCCGTGCGGAATCGAAACCCGACCGTCCGCGATTGCGGTGGAGAGAGAAGCGGCGGTGAATCCGAGGGCAAAGCCCCGCCATGCCGTGAGGGCGGAGAGCGCAGGGGGACAGAACATCGTAAAGCCAAAGGTCAGAATCAAGAGCATTGCCCGAATATCTCCCGATGCACTGCCCATGATAACCGAAACGTAGTCGGCAATTGCCGTACAGCCGTGAAAAAGCGCACTGAAATGTGCCTGTGCATATCGCCCGATCGGCGGAAGTGCCGCGGGATCGAGCAGGGAGCAGAGCACGATGCCCAAAAGAAAAGCGAGCAGATACAGAATCAGATACTGACCCGTAATCCGAAAGCGGATGGCGGATGGGGTGCTGCGCCGAAGAATGGTCTCGGGCGCGGGAATGTACGTCTCTTGCATAACGTCCTCCTGCTTTTTGGTGTTTGTTCCATCTTATGGCAGAACGGACGGGATTATGTCAAGCGCGGCCAAGCTCCTCGGCGCGTTTGGTACAGGCAAGCATCGCCTCGTGAATTCCTTCGGCGAATTTGTATTCCTCCAGCTTGAGCATTGCCTGCTCGGTCGTGCCTTTTTTGGAGCAGACCATCGCGATGAGCTCATCCGGCGACTTGCCCGAATCGCGGAGGAGACACGCAGAACCGATTACGGCGTTGCAGGCGGCGGTGAGGAGCCCTTCATCGGCCAATCCCTGTGCCAGTCCCGATTCATAAATGGATTTGATGAACAGGAAAACGTAGGCAGGGGAAGAACCGGTTACCGAAATAATTTTGTTCATATCCGCCTCGTCGAGAACGAGGGTTGTGCCGGCCGCATCGAAAAGACGGCGCACAAAGGCAAAGGTTTCATCGTCTACCAATGTGTTGCGGCAAAGCGCAATTACGCCTTGCCCGATCAGCATCGGGGTGTTCGGCATGGAGCGGATAACGGGAAGCGCACCGAGCGCAGACTCAAATTTGGCAATCGAGACACCTGCCGCAATGGAAACGAGAATCTTGCCGCGGCAAACGTCAGCATGCTTCAGCTCGTCAAAAAGCTCAGGCAGATTTTGCGGCTTGACCGCAAAAAAAACAATATCTGCCGCCGCGACCGCTGCGGGAGCGGATTCAGCTACCGTATACGCGCGGTCAGAGAAGCGTTCGGCTGCCGCGGGAAAACGGTCGTACAGGAAAATATTGCAGTCATCCACGATGCCGTGCAGACTTCCGAGAATGGCACCGGCCATGTTGCCGACGCCGAGAAAGGCAATTTTTTTAGCTTGCATCGGATACGCCTCCGGAAATAGAATTCAACATTTATTTTACCATATCCGGACAATAAAAGCAACCAAAAAATAAAATGTTTACATTCAAAATTCATGCTTTTGAAAAAAATATCTGCTGTCCCGCGGGACAGCAGATATTTTGGTAATGCAGTTATTTGTTGAAGGAATTGACGAAAGTCTCGATCTGCTTTGCGTTCTTTTCTGCGCTGGACTCATAAGCCGAAACGACGTTGGTTGAACGGGTGGAACCGAGGGTACGCAGAAGGGTGTCGCAGTTGAGGTCAAGTGCGGTCGAGAGCTCAAGGCTGAGCGAGTTGAAGAGCAGCTTGACAATCTTGGTCGAGTTTTCATCGGTTGCAAAACGGAGCTGCATGGTCTTTTCGATATGTGCAGGGTAAATGTACTGATAGGAGAGGTACATCATATCCTCGACAACAGCGGTAACCATGTCCATCGAGCCGCTGTTGTGCGGAATACCGATTGCGGTACCGAGCTTTGCGCCGATATGGATATAATAATTTTCCTGGTTTTCATCATACTTCGGCAGAGGAAGAACGCCGAAGTTTGCACCTTCCTGTGCGAGTGAACGAATACGGTAGATACCGTTGCTCAGGAAGAGGGAACGGTCTGCCATAAATGCGCCGGTATAATCCTTATACAGGTTGGAATCCTGATGCAGAACGGCAGGCTCGGTCAGCATGATATTCATGACCTTGGTCAGAATGGCTTCGTTGCGCTCGTTGATGCCTATGTAGACGGGGATGCCTTCGCTGTTGGTCGAAACGAACTCGCCGCCGGCACCGATGAAGTAGTTGAGCAGGTTGCCGGGATGGCTGGTCAGACCAAGCATGTCGGTTTCGTCCAGCTTACCGTCCTGGTTGAGGTCGTTTCCGACCTTGGCACAGAGCTCATAGAAATTATCCAGCGTGAATTTTCCGTCGAAGACCATCTGCTCAATATCGGGCAGCTCAAAGGTGTTTACTACGTTCTTATTGTAGAAGAGGGCACCTGCGGTATCAAAGATACGCATATTCAGATAACCCATCAGCGCATAGTCAGCACCGCCGATTGAAACCGAATCCTGCAGCTGCTGGTAATACCAGGGTGCATCGGCGTCGATATTGGGCAGGGTGTTGGCGTCGGCAAGATAGCCGGCAGATGCGAGTGAGATAATGTCATTGATACGGATGACAGCGATATGGAAGTCGTCGTTGCCCGCATTGATGGAGGTCAAGAATTTTGCCTTACCCTGACCGGTCGAGACATCGGTGGTTGCAATGTTGATCTTGTACTTTTCGGTGATCTGTGCGTTACGCTTGAAAATGGCATCGTTGACAACGTCACCCATTTCCTCACTATAGTCGAGCTCGCTGTAGGGGAACATATCCTCACGGGGTTCGTTGACGAGAATACGGAATTCAGCTCCGCCGTAGTCGACGGCAGGAATTTCGGGAGCAGGGTATTCGGTCTCGGGCGCTGCGGTGGTTTCTTCAACTGCGGGGGCAGTTGTATCAACCGGTGCTTTGGTCGTGTCGGTGACGGTCGTGCCGGGATCGGTATTGCAGCCGACGAGCGGGAGAACCGTTACGAGAGCAGCAAGCAGTCCGCAGAGAATACGGTTGAGTTTCATATTGAACCTCCTGGAATGTAATTTGAAAATGCTACAACAACATTTTACAGGAAAGAAGGGGAAAAAACAAGAGCGTTATCAATACAGAAATGATGCTAATCAATAGAAACCGGAGAGGGGAATTGCGTGGGGAAAAATCGGTCTCAGCAGTTATTTTTTCGGTATTCCTTCCTTTTTTTCACGACGGTATTCGGTTGGCGTAATTCCGTAGATCGTGCGGAAGGTTTTGCTGAAGCGGCCGGCATCGTCGTAGCCGACCATATGTGCAATATCGGCAACCGAATCCTCGGTGGTGGTTAGCAGAAGAGCAGCCATATTCATCTTGCTCTGCAGGATATATTCCTGCGTGGAGATCCCGCTGTACTGCTTGAAGATCTTATACAGATAGTCGGGAACAATATGCAGGTAATCGCATAAATCGCTTACCCGAATGCGCTTCTGGTAGTGCGATTCGATATAATCGACCGCATTCAGATAAATTCGCATGGCGCCCGAGGTCGGGGATTTTTGCTGTTTGCCGCCCGTGTGAAGCGAGAGCAGATGGAAGAAGGCGCTGTAGCAATATACGGGAATATCTGTTCCGGGATGGCGCTTGAAGAGAAGCTCGTAAAAAATTGCCTCGTAGGGTTCAATTTCTTCCAAGCGATAAACGCCTGCCTCGGTTGAGCCAAACATCCGTTCAATGCAAAGCGGAGCTTTTCCGCTGTGTAATTCAAACCAGTAGTGGACAAGCGGATGATCAGGATCGCTTTCGATGGTGTATTTGCAGCCCGGGACGCTGATGTAGCAATCCCCGCGGGAGATCGGCTTTCCGTTAAAGCGGCCTTTTCCCCCGACCACATAGCGCACGATATATTTGTTTGCGATGCGCACGTGCCGTTTCCCGGCCGAATAGGCATGGTATCCGAACAGATGGAGGGTGAAGGGAGAAAGATTATCGCTCTCACCGAGAAAAAGAAGCAGCTTGCGGCATTCGTCAATGGTGCGCGCTCCGATGTCGCTTTTCCATTCACGGTCTGCCGACTCAAGACCGTAAAATCGGTAAAGATCGGACATTTTCCCCCTCCTTTTCTGCCTTTTTCGGCTTTTTTTGCTTATATTGTATTGATTATGACAATTTTTATATCGAATTGTCAATATCTTTTTTGGGATATTTGGTGTAAAATAATACTGGATATTTAGATGTACATATCGACTGATAAAGCCATCATAAATGCAAATTTAAGAAAAAGAGGGTACCTAAATGGAAAATGCAGCTTTCAAAATAACCAAAGAAGTGAAAATCGTTCATGAGTGCGACGTGCTTGTTGTCGGCGGCGGTCTTGGCGGCGTTTCGGCAGCAATTGCCTCTGCTCGCGCCGGTGCTAACACCATCCTGATGGAGCGCAACACCTTCCTCGGCGGCGTTGCAACGGCAGGACATTGCTGCTCGATCTTCAACTGTATGTACAGCGGTGATCACCGTCTTCTGGTACAGGGGCTGCCTTTCGAGATCTCGGAATATTTGGCTGTGAATGCCGGCCCCGGCTCGAGCTGGCAGAACCATCGCGGCCACGTTATTTATGACGTTGAGCTCGGTAAAATCGCACTGCTTCGTATGGCAAAGGAAGCGGGCGTAAAGGTCCTGCTCGGTTCGATCCTGTCGGACGTTATCGTCGAGGACGGCGAGATCCGCGGCGTTATTTTCACCGGCAGATACGGTCTTGAGGGCATTTCGGCTAAGCGCGTTGTCGATGCAACGGGTGACGCCGACGTTGCCGCACTTGCAGGCTCTACCTATAAGATGTCCAATACCAAGTCGAGTTACTGCTTCCGCGTCGGTAACGTAGACGTGGATAAGTTCGTTCAGTACTTTGTTGACCATCCCGGTGAGTATCCTGATCAGATGGACGTTGAGTGGACCTTTGAGGATGCACTCGCACAGTACCGTGAGAACGGTACCTTCCTCTTCCCGCATGGCGGCGGACTGCAGCTTTCGATCATGAAGAAGGCACTGGCTGAGGGCAGATACTCCGAGCTTTGGGAGGACGTCAGTGATATGGCGGCCATGCAGATGCACGCCATCCGCAAGAACGGTACCATTCACTTCATCACCGGCTTCTTCATTCTCGATACGCTTAACACCGATGAGATGACCGAGCGCAACCTGCAGGGTAAGCGCATGGCCGTCCACGTTACCGATTTTCTGCGTGATAACTTCCCCGGCTTTGAGAACTGCTATCTCTGCAGTACTGCCGATGACCTTGGTATCCGTTCCTCTCGCTATATTCAGAGTGATTTTATTTACGAATCGCAGATGCGCAAGGAACCCACTCGCTTTGAGGACTCTGTCGGCCGCGTGCTGATC
>JAZNCR010000075.1:0-2450 GCA_045587605.1 Eubacteriales bacterium | reverse complement strand
CATTACGATTTGACCTTGGTTTTTTGTTATGACTGAACATAGTGTTCATAATTTGTTAATGCTATGAATCAGCCCCTTTCCGTAATTTGCTTCGTGTGGCAATAAAGGTATACCTTTGCTGCCGCACGGAGCACATATGCAAAATTCCTTTACGGGTACTGTGCGAATCCTCGGTTGATCACGTGGTTTTCGTTTATTTCACTTCTGCCATGATGGCGGCACCGGCCGATGTGCCGATGCGATCTGCGCCTGCTTCGATGAGGGCGGCTGCCTGCGCGTAGGTCTTGATGCCGGCCGAGGCCTTGAGCTGTACGCCGGCGGGCGCATTCTCCCGCATCAGGCGAATATCCTCGACGGTCGCACCACCGACCGAAAATCCGGTGCAGGTCTTAACGAAGTGCGCGCCTGCTTCGGCAGAGAGACGGGTGGCAAGTGCCTTTTCTTCGTCGGTGAGGAGTCCCGTTTCGATGATGACCTTGACCGTTTTTCCCTCGGCGGCGGCAACGACGGCGGCAATTTCATCGCGCACGTAGTCGGCATCCCCTGCCTTGAGGCGGCCTACGTTGATGACCATGTCAAACTCGTCACAGCCGTTTTCGTAAGCGTCGACCGTTTCGGCGATCTTCATCTCGGGGGTGTTCTGTCCAAGCGGAAAGCCGATGACGGTGCAGACCATCACGTCGGTTCCCTCGAGCAGCTCGCGTGCAAGCGGGACGTTGCATGGATTGACGCAGACAGATGCAAAATCGTACTGTTTCGCCTCGGCGCAGAGTGCTTCAATATCCGCCGGCGTTGCCCCCGGCTTGAGTATGGTATGGTCAATATATTTGTTAAACGGTTTCATGGCATATCTCCTTGTTTTGAATTCTGGTGAAATTATTATATCATGTGCGAGAAAGCCTGTCAATCGAAAAATCCCGTGTCATTGCCGCAGCAGGAGCTTGATGATGACCAGAATACAGATATGCAGGGGATAGAAAAGATAAAATGCGTATTTAAGCAAGCCCGATTTGATAAATCCGCGCTTGCCGTTATACATATGGATGGGCAAAAATGCGCAAAAAGCGGCCCAGCCGCCGGAAAGCAGCGGGTATGCCAGAATCGTGCGGACGGCGGGGAGCTCCCGCAGAACAAAAAGAAGCAGAATCAGCAATACGCCGGGCAGACCGTAATCGGCTTTGGCAAGAATCGCGATAACGGCAACACCGAGCATGGCGACAAGCTTCGCCGTCTCGTTTTTGACATTTTTGAAGATATACAGAAGCAGGACTCCGAAAAAGAGGGTGAAGAAGACGTTTTGACCCGAGGGAAAAAGGAATCGTCCGCTTTTCATCAAATTAAAGGGAATCTCGGAGAGGAGGGCGAACAAGAGCAGATTTCCCGCATAGCGCTTCTGGTTTCTTGTGTAAAAAAATCCTTCGGCGGCCAAAAAGCAAAAAATCGGGAAGGCAAGTCTGCCGATTTTTCGAAAAATATAGTAAAGGGTAATTTCCCGGCCGCCGATCGCGAGGAGGGGGACGGCGAAGCCGGGAATTTCGTCGGCAAGCAAGAATGCGGTATGGTCGATCAGCATGGAAATGACGGCAATCATCTTCAATACACTGCCGTTAAAAATTTTTAATTTATCCGATGAGAAAATGTTCGGCATGAAAATCGCTCCTCTGCTTTATCTGTACGAAAAATCAGTTTTCCGCCGTCTGTCGGGCGATGGCGTGCTTCCAACAGCTGTGGCACATGGCAACGTAGGCGTCGTTGCCGCCGATGAGGATCTGTCCGCCGTCGGTAAGGACCCGCCCTTCCCCGTCGATACGGGCGTTGACGATCGCCTTTTTCCCGCAGGCACAGATCGTTTTGATCTCGGTGATCGAGTCGGCCACCTCAAAGAGGCGTCGGCTTCCCTCAAAGAGGTGGGTGAGGAAGTCGGTGCGGAGCCCAAAGCAAAGCGCGGGCACGTCGCATTCGTCGACGATCCGGCGCAGCTGATCAACGTGTGCCGCCGTGAAGAACTGACATTCGTCGGCAATGATGGCGTGAATGCCCGGACGGGCCTTGAATTCGGTGAAAATATCGGTTTCGGGCAGGACGGCAAAGGCGTTTGCCTCAAGGCCGATGCGCGAATGGACAATACCGACACCGTCCCGATTGTCCAGCGCAGGCTTGATCAGCCAGACCCGCATACCGCGTTCTTCGTAGTTGAATTTGGTAATCAGGGCGTTGGCCGTTTTGGAGGAGCCCATTGCGCCGTATTTGAAATAAAGCTTTGCCATTCCGTCTCCTTTCCGCGCATGGTGCGCCGCGGATTGTCTGTCTTCAGTATACCATAAATCCCCCCGCAAGGCAAGCGCAAAACGGCAATTTGCGTCGAGCGGGCGTTTTCTCTTCTTGTCGGGACGATCATCGATCTTCCGTTGCACGCTGCAATAAAAATCCACCCGCATAGCGGGTGGTAT
>JAZNCR010000074.1:0-5133 GCA_045587605.1 Eubacteriales bacterium | reverse complement strand
CCCCACCCAAAAAATAACCCCCCCCCCGGGGCGGTCCCCCGAAACCAACACCTTCCCCCCGCCCCATAGCCGTGGCGCGGTGGGAGGTTTTTGGTTGATGGGGGGTGTGGGGGGAAGCCCACTTTTTTCAAAAAGGGGGCTTCCCCCCACAGTATCCCCCGTCAGTCCATTCTCTTCTTCGGCATCAGGGCGATGACTAAGAGGATGACGGCGACTGCGATGATCACAGCAACGATCACGCCGACAAATCCGCCGCCCCCTTCGTTCTCACCGGGAGCGTTTTCCATCGAATCAACGGCAGTATCGCTCATCGCATCCCGCGTCGTTTCGGCGGAACGCGTGGTTTCGGGCTCGCGGGTCGTCTCGGGCTCGGTGATGATTCCGCCCGAATCCTCGGGAATGTTGGTGCCGCCCTCCATCATCCCACCTTCATCGGTCAGCGCACCGGCCGCATCGTCCACCATACCGGTCACCTCGCCAATGGCGCCGCCGTCCCCAATGGCGCCGCCGTCCCCGAGGTCAGCGCCGGTTCGGGGCATCATACCGCCCTGACCCATGGCGCTGACAGCAAGTGCCGAGATGATGGCAAAAATCAGGCAGAGAAAAATTGCCGCAAATACTTTGTGTTGTTTTTTCATAACATTATACCGATCTCCTTGCCTTTGCAAGGAATCCCTTTCTTCGCTTGAATTGGAGCACAGCCATAGCATACCCGAAATTCGGCGGAGTATGTGGGAACAGGAATGATTTTTCTATTGAAAATTAAGGAAAAGCATGGTATAATAAAAAAGATAGGTTTCGCTTTTTTGCGTAAGGACGTGAACACGGGAGGTGTACCATGAAACGGCTGCTTGTTTTGCTTTTCTGTCTTTTTCTCTGTGCCTGCACGCTTGATTTGCCCGTGCCCGAGCCGTTTGGCGGCATCGAGACAATGACGCCCGACACGCCCACCGAGCCGATTACCCCCGTTGAAGCCCCCCCGGATGAGATCGTGCGCATCTCCTTTGCCGCAGTCGGGGATAATCTCGTGCACCCCTGTATCTATATCGACGCACGCAACCGTGCCGTCAGCGGCGGGCGGGCGTATAATTTCAAGCCGCCGTATGCGGATATTCTTCCGCTCATTGAGGCCGCCGATTTTGCATTTATCAATCAGGAGACCCCGCTGGCCGGTGAGAAGTTCGGCTATTCGGGATATCCGAACTTCAATTCTCCCCAGGACCTCGGCCATGATCTTGTAGAGCTTGGCTTTGATATCATCAACTTTGCTACCAACCATATGCTCGATAAGGGAGCGAACGGCTATGCGGGCACGATCGCTTTTGCAAAGACCCTCAATGCCACCATCCTCGGCGCGTATGAGAGTGTCGATGACTACAACAATATCCGCATCATCGAGAAGGACGGCTTCCGCGTTGCGCTGCTCTCCTATACTCAGCACACCAATTATATCTCGCTTCCCAAATCCTCCTCCCTGTACGTGCCCTATCTCAGCAATGGGCCCGTGTATACCGCCGGTGACGGTCTCGCCGACGAAGAACTCACGCGGCAGGTTGCCTTGGCGCGCGAGATGGCCGATGCGGTCATCGTCTCGGCGCATTGGGGCACCGATAACGGCGATTATCCCGATGCCGTTCAGAAGCATTACGCCCAGCTGATGGCCGACCTTGGGGTCGACGTGATCCTCGGCCACCATTCGCATACCGTCCAGCCCATCGTTGAGCTGACGGGCAAGGATGGGAATAAGACTCTCTGCATCTATTCGCTCGGCAATCTGCTCTCGGGCATGGCCGAGCCGAAGAATATGCTCGGCGGCGTGTTCGGCTTCGAGCTCGTTTCGACCAACGGAGAGATCACCTTCGAGAACGTTACCTTTCGCCCGACCGTATACTGGTTCGGTCCGAGCTATTACAACGGACATATCTATCTGCTCGAGGATTATACCGCCGCTCTGCACGACGGGCACGGCACCTACCGCCAGTACGGCAATTATTCCACCCTTGACGATATGTATCGCATCCTCTGGCGGTCGATCGACGATCAGTATCTGCCCGAGGGCTTGCGGAGCAAGTAAAAAAGCAAGATTTGTCTAAAAACCGACCATATTTGTCTTGCATGGAAGCGGAATTTGTCTTATACTACAGATGAAATCAAATCCCGCTTGCGGGGAATATTAAGTGAGGTATTAAAAATGAAAAAGAACGGCGTTGTAATCGGATACGGAGGCATGGGCGGGTGGCATACCCGGCATTTTCTGAAGAGTGATGTTGTCAATCTGCTCGGCATATACGATATTAAGCCCGCACGCGCGGCAGTGGCAGAGGAGGCCGGCATTCATGCCTACCCCTCGCTTGAGGCCGTGCTTGCCGATCCTGCAGTAGACTTTGTGACGATTGCCACCCCGAACGAGTGGCATAAGCCGATTGCCATTGCGGCAATGGAGGCGGGCAAGCACGTCGTCTCCGAGAAACCGGTTACCCTTTCCTCGGAGGACCTTGCCGAGATGATTGCGGTCTCCGAGCGCACGGGGAAAATTTTCACCACACATCAGAATCGGCGCTGGGACACCGACTATCTGATGATGAAGGCGCTCTACGCGAGCGGAGAGCTGGGTGAGGTGTTCAACATCGAGTCCCGCTATCACGGCTCAAGAGGCATCCCCGGCGACTGGCGCGGCAAGAAGGAGCATGGCGGCGGTATGATCTACGACTGGGGCGTACATCTGATTGACCAGATGGTCAGTATCGTATACGACCGCAAAATTGAGCGTGTGTACTGCCGCTGTGACCATCTGACCAATGACGAGGTTGATGATGGATTTAAGCTGGATCTGTTCTTTGCGGGCGGCTGTGTGGGACATATTGAAGTTTCAACCCGTAATTTCATTTCTCTCCCCCGATTCTTTATGGCGGGTATGCAGGGAACCGCGCTGATCAACGGCTGGAAGGATAACACTCGCGTTGTGCTCTGCCAGACCTGGGAGGAGCATGACGTTAAGCCGGTTGTGACCGCCGCCGGTCTGACCAAGACCATGGCTCCCCGCGACGAGAAAACGACCGTTTCTTATGAAGTCGAGCGTCCCGCATCCGACGTGCACGATTTTTACCGCAATTTCGTGCGTGCCATCGATGGAGAAGAGAAGCAGATCGTTACCCATGCGCAGCTGATGCGCGTGATGAAGATTATGGAGGCCGCATTCGCCTCGGATGCCGCAGGACGCCCTGTTGATTTCTGCGATCCCGGGTGCTGAATGAGCAGATAAACAAAAAACAGAAAGATCGGAAAGGAAACAGCGTTATGTATCAGAGAAACGAAATTTCCGCAAACCGCAAATGGGATTTTACGCATCTTTTTGCCACACAAGCAGACTGGGAGGCCGCATATCACGAATGTGAAGAGGCTGTTCCCGCGCTTGCCGCGCTGAAGGGCACACTCGGCCGGTCCCCCGAGGCGCTTTTCGGTGCCTATGAGGCGATCGACGCCTTTGAGGAGAAGTTCTCCCGCGTCGCCGAGTATGCCTTTTTGCAGAAGGTCATCGACGGCGGCGATACCAACGCACAGGCCATGGTCGCCCGCATCTCGATGCTCGGTGTCAAGCTGGGCACCGCGCTGTCCTTCACCGGTCCCGAGCTGATGGCCATTCCCGAGGATACTCTCGCTTCCTTCATGGAATATCCTCCGCTGGGGAAGTATGCGCACATCATCGAGGATGAGACCCGTCTGCGCGCACACGTGCTTGACGAGAAGAGTGAGACACTGCTTGCGCAGGTCGGCAACTTCACCCGCACGCCGTCGGATACCTACAATATGTTCACCAACGTCGAGATGGAGCTGCCGAAGATCATCGGCGAGGACGGCAAGGAGACTGAGCTGACCTCGGGCAACTTCGGTGTCTTCCGTGAATCCAAGCAGAAGGCAGTGCGCGACGCGGCCTTTGAGGCCATGTTCGGCACCTACGGCAAATATATCAACACCTTTGCCTGCCTCTACGGCGGCAACGTCAAGAAAAACAATACCTTTGCCGCCATTCGCGGCTATTCCTCGGCCCGTGCCGCATCCCTTGCCGGCTCGAACGTGCCCGAGGAGGTTTACGATGCTCTCGTTTCGGCCGTACACGACGCAATTCCGTCCATGCAGAAATATCTGCGTCTTCGTGCAAGGGTGCTCGGCTGTGAGAAGATAGACGTCTACGATCTCTATACGCCCATGGTGGCCGAGGTGGATTATCCCGTGCCCTATGAGGACGGCTATGCGCTGGTGCTCAAGGCAGTTGAGCCGCTGGGTGAGGCATACGTTGAGGTGCTCAAGCGTGCGTACAACGAGAACTGGATCGACGTTTACGAGACGCCCGGCAAGGAATCGGGTGCCTTCTCCTCGGGCTGTTACGGCCTGCACCCCTTCGTCAAGCTCAACTATACCGATGCGCTTGACGATGCCTTCACGCTCGCACACGAGCTC
Source organism: Eubacteriales bacterium (assembly GCA_045587605.1). GTDB lineage: Bacteria > Bacillota > Clostridia > Oscillospirales > CAG-272 > SIG693. The sequence continues at coordinate 675 of JAZNCR010000074.1, read as the reverse complement.
GGTCACGCCATGCCCTCCTATCTCTCCTGCGAGAAGCAGGATCACGCCAACCACGGCTATCATCTTCTGGTTGCCGAGGTCGCTTCCACCTGCAACGAGGTGCTTCTGACCAAGTATCTGCTCTCGGTCGAGACCGATCCGAAGCGCAGAGCCTACATCCTTAACCACTTCCTTGAGGGCTTCCGTACCACCGTCTTCCGTCAGACCCTCTTTGCTGAGTTTGAGCACCGTGCGCACGAGATGGATGCCGCAGGTCAGCCCATTACGGCCGAGGCGATGAACGAGCTGTACGCCGATCTGGTCAAAACCTACTATCCGGATGCGGAATTCAAGGACACGCTCAAATACGAGTGGGCGTATATTCCGCACTTCTACCGTGCCTATTACGTCTATCAGTACGCCACCGGCTTCTCGTCGGCGGTTGCCATTGCCAACCACATTCTCGAGACAGGGGATGCGTCGAAGTATCTGGAATTCCTCTCGGCCGGCGGCAGCGACTATCCGATCAACGAGCTGAAGATCGCCGGTGTTGATCTGACCTCGCCCGACGTTGTCAAGAACGCGATGCAGCTCTTTGATGCAAGCATTGACGAGCTGGCTGAGCTGATCGGCTGATGCAGGCAGAATGGAGAAAATGATGCCCGAGCTGTTATCCCCGGCGGGGAATTTTGAAAA
>JAZNCR010000073.1:0-3759 GCA_045587605.1 Eubacteriales bacterium | reverse complement strand
GGTAAGTCGAAGAATATTGTCATAGGTTACCCGCGCCTTTTGCTCTGCCGCGAGATTTTCATTGAGGTCGGCCAGAATATCCCCTTTAACACCAACGTATTTCATATCAAACGGAACACCCGATGCTGCGATCGGATAAATGCCCGTCGTGTGATCAACGAAATAGGTGTCAAATCCACCGGTACGGATTTGTTCTTCGCTCAGATTTCGCCTAAGCTGATACAGTATCCCCGCCACCATTTCCAGGTGTGCAAGCTCCTCCGTGCCCACGTCTGTCAGGATGCCGGTGACTTCTTTATAGGGCATGGCGTAGCGCTGATGGAGGTAGCGCATAGATGCGGCGAGTTCTCCGTCCGGACCGCCGAGTTGGCTGATGATTACCTGGGCAAGCTTCGGATTCGGATTTTTAATTTTGACCGGATACTGTAATTTCTTCTCGTAACTCCACATAATCTCTTCTTTCCTTTCTGCTGACCGCGTTTAATTTGCCTCGTATTCCCACGGCCAGGGAGATTTGATCCAATTCCAGGTATTGCTTGACAGGTTACCGCAGACGGTCATCGGCCCTACCTTGCGCTCGTATTCTTCAATGAGGGACTTGCGCTGATGGATGAGCTGATGATAATATGCCATTGCTTCGCAGTCATCGGGATAGGCATCCAGATAGAGTACCGTTTCATAAATGGAAAAATCGATCATACGAATTTTATCCAAAATCTGCTTTCCTGCATTATTTTCCACGGCAGCATCCTCCCTTCTTATTTTCGACACCCCAAGGCTTGTCGAGCTCCCGAAAGAGCGTTCCGCGGCAAATGGCCGTCTCGGGCGCATAGATCCCGCGCCAGGTCTGAGTCGGCGAATAGACCATAGCAAGTGATTTATCGCCCCAATGGTGTCCGTGATGCATATCCTCCTTGCGAGGTTGGGGGATAGCGGGAATATCGCACGCATCACATTGAGCGGAAGGCTCCTCACGTCTGCGGCCATCGCAATCTGACGGAGCGCCGTGTTCCTCCTCAAGCAAGCGGCGGATATATTCTTCGCTGATGCGGTCACGCGGCGTCCGCATATCATCTGCGCTGTACATTTGGCATCTTCTCCTTTTCCTGTTTTAAGACGAATTTCACGCCTCGGTGACAGTATATGCCTTTCTTCGTCAAGTGTTCGGTATAGAAAAGAAAGAGCATCGGGATTACCCGATGCTCTTTCCGACGTGATTATTTCTTTCCGTAATACGCGGCAAGTGCCGAAATATCTTCTTGTGTAAAGGCTCCGTCAAAGAGGATAAACTCATCAACAGCAGCGGGAAGAATATCGGAATATCCTCCCGTTCCGTCCTGGCCAATGTTCAGCACGTCGAAGGCGTTAAGCGAAGCGTTTTTCAATTCTTCGGGGATTTTTTCGGTAATAATCCGACCAAAGTCAAATACAACACTTACCGTTCCCGCTTCCCGATCTACCGAAAGAATCACGTGCATCCATCCGTAATGATAATCCATCGGAAGCGGATACCAGGCTTTCATGGTCTCAGATCGCTCGTCGTTGCCCATCGCAAATTGAACGGAATTGTGTTTAAGCGCAAGGATATACCCCGGATTCTTACTGCTGTCCCAGTCCTTATTGGAAATGATCGCCGGGTCTCCGGTCGTACCGGTCGTATCTATCCAAAAAGATACCGTGAAGCTGTTATTTGCCGGTGCGTAATCGTGAATTGAAATATATCCGGCATCAACTGCCGCCGCTTCACCGTAATATCCCGGGAGATAATGGACCGTATTGGTTACCGACGTATTGACCTTGCCCAGTGCATCGGCTGCTGTGCCGTCAAGAGGAAGATAGGTGAGGACTCTGTCGGCGGCAAAATAGTCTGTCAAGTATTTTCCGCTGTCGGTAACAGGTGTCGGCTCGCTTTCCTTTATGCGAACAGCAGAGACGGTAAACATTTCAACCGAAGTCAGCTTGCGGATTGCCGTACCTCCGTCTACCAAGGTTGCTACGTAGATATCATCGCCTACCACGCTGATGTTTTCGGGCTCTTCACCGCCCAAAATATCCAGATGGATCAGTGAAACATAATTTCCGTCCCAGTCGTATACGGTGATCACATTTTCATCGTATGTAATCGTATGAATTCGGTGGATGATGCCAAAAATAGTATACATTTACCGCACTTTGGTGTCAAGACGCGCATATAATGTTGAAAATGTTTTCACCGTTTTTCGCTTTATTGAAAAAAGAAACCGTCGGCACCGTATGTATACAGTGCCGACGGAGGGGTTAAAGATTATCTTTCTTCGCGGAAATAAGGAAGTCCAAGTGCTGCAGGGGGCTGATTTTCCCGTTTCTTACTGACACTTGTCACGATCAGAACGATAATGGTTACAACGTAAGGCAGCATCTGCAGAAGCGGTGTTGCGCTGATATCCAGCTGGATTCCAAGCAAGGTGGGAATTCGGGAACCGGCCAAATACAGCATACCGAACAGGATGGAGCCGATGATACTGATATGCGGCTTCCAAAGGGTAAAGATAACCAGTGCGACTGCAAGCCAGCCCAGTGCCTCGATACTCTTGTAGGCCTCAAAGGAGCCGGAGTAATCCATGATATAGAACAAGCCGCCCAGCGCCGCGATTCCGCTGCCGATGCAGGTTGCAATATATTTGTATGCAGTTACATTGATTCCCACCGCATCAGCCGTTGCGGGGTTTTCGCCAACGGCGCGCAGGTGCAGACCAACACGGGTTCGGCTCAGGACAATCGAGCATACGATTGCAATTACAATGGCGAGGTAGACCATTACCCCGTTATATTTCAGCGAAGAGGTGCTTTCGTGGAAGGGATAACGGAAGTAATCCAGCGCATAGAGATAATTCTGCACCGGTGCGCCGGCCATACCCAACATAATAAATTTGGTTGTACCGACACCGAAAATCGTCATCGCAAGGCCGGTAACGTTCTGGTTGGCCTTGAGCGATACGGTGAGGAAGCTGTAGACCGCCCCCATCAGCATGCCTGCTGCGAAGGAAGCAATAATGGCGAGGATAACGATCAGCACGGGCGGAAGTCCGGAGCTGTGCATAAATTTAAGCGCCAGACAGCCGGATGCACCGCCAATACACATAATACCGGGAATACCCAGATTCAAATGTCCTGCTTTTTCGGTCAGAATCTCGCCCGTGCATCCGTAGAGGAAGGTCATGCCAAGCGGAATTGCAGTCAGCAGGTAGTCAAGAAAAAGATTCATTTTCCACCGTCTCCTTTCGTGCGAAGATCACGGAATTTTAACCGATATCCAATGAAGAACTCACAACCGATAATGAAGAAGAGGATGATACCGATCATCATATCCGGGAATGCGGAGTCGATGTTAAAATTCGTGGTAATTTGTGCCGCTCCCTGTTCGAGGAAAATGATGAAGGCAGACGTGCCGATCATCACGAGCGGATTGAATTTGGCAAGCCAGGAGACCATAATCGCAGTAAAGCCCATGCCGCCGACCGCGTCGGTGGTAACCGAGTGGTCAAGTGCACTCACCGTAAGAAAGCCTGCCAGGCCGCAGAGGACACCGGATACGATCATTGTACGGATAATCACTTTTCCAACGTTGATGCCAATATATCGAGCAGTATTTTCGCTTTCTCCGACAACCGAGATTTCATAGCCCTGCTTGGTATACTGCAGATAGATATAGACCAGAACGGTAAGGATCAAAACCGAGAGAATCAGCAAAAAGTATTCATGTACGACGATAGGCAAATG
>JAZNCR010000072.1:0-4110 GCA_045587605.1 Eubacteriales bacterium | reverse complement strand
ACGGTGAGGGTGCGGTCTGCGGCACGAAGGGTAACGCGCATCGAAACGCTCTTCTTGCCTTCGCCAACCTGTGGTCCGCGATAGATATCGAAGAGGCGAACGTCCTCAACCAGCTTACCGCCGGCGCGAGCCATGACGTCCTCGATCTGACCGACCTCAAGTGCTTCCTCGCACGCGAAGGAGAAGTCACGGGTGGATGCGGGGAACTTCGGCAGGGGCTTGTACTCAACCTCTGCGTTCTTGTGTGCAAAGAGCACGGCAAAGTCAAGCGCGGCAATCAGCGTGCCGTGGTCAAGACCGTAGGTCGCGGCAACCTTCGGGTGCACCTCACCGAGAATGCCGGCGACCGAACCGTCGGTGAGCACGATCTGTGCACAGCGGCCGGGATGAAAGGTCGGATTGTCGGTGCAGGCAGTATATTTCGCACCGCTGATGCCCGAGAGAGCGAGCAGATTCTCGCAGATGCCCTTCATGCGGTAGAAGTCAGCACCGCCGCCGTAGAGTCCGAGGGTCAGGGACTTGCACTCGTCGGGAAGCTCGTCTGCGCTCTCGTGCGGGAGATAGACGGTTGCCATCTCGTAGAGCGCGGCAGATTCGTTGGCGAAATTCTTGTTGCGCGCCAGTACCTCGAGCATCGAGGGAAGGGCGGTGGTGCGCATGACAGAGGTGTCCTCGCCCAGCGGGTTGCTGATGACGACCGAGCGGCGAAGCGGGCTGTCTGCGGGAAGGGCAATGCGGTCGTAGAATTTCGGGCTGATGAAGGAGAAGGTCTCGATCTGATACAGCCCCATGCCGATCAGTGCGTCGTGCAGTTCAACCTCATAAGCCTGCTCGGGGGTACGCATACCCTGCGAGATGCCGGCAACGATTGCCGTCGATTCGATGGTGTTGTAGCCGTAGATACGGATGATCTCCTCTGCCACGTCGGCCATACAGAGCACGTCGGCGCGGAAGGAGGGAACGATAACGTTGTCTCCATCAATATCAAAGGCAAGGTCGCGCAGAATCTTCTCCATGTATGCACGGTCAAGGTTAACACCGAGGAAGCGGTTGATCTTTTCAGGCTCAAGCGGAAGCACGGTGGCATCGGTCTTTCCGGGGTAAAGGTCGATGATGCCGTCAACAACGTCACCTGCGCCGAGCAGCTCGATCAGCTCGCAGGCGCGCTGGATGGCGGGCAGCGTGTTTTCGGGGTCAAGGCCCTTCTCAAAGCGAGCCGAGCTTTCGGTGCGCATACCCTGCTTCTTTGCAGTAACGCGGACCGAGGGGCCCATGAAGTTGGCACTCTCAAAGACGACAGTGGTCGTCTTTTCAGTAATCTCGCTGTTTGCACCGCCCATAACGCCGGCAAGCGCAACCGCCTTGGTACGGTCGGCAATCACAAGCATGCTTTCGTCCAGGGTGTGCGGCTGGTCGTCGAGCGACATGAACTGCTCACCCGAAGCGGCGCGGCGAACGCGAATCTCGCTTCCGTCGAGGCAGGCGTAGTCGAAGGCGTGCATCGGCTGGCCGTATTCAAGCATGACGTAGTTGGTAATGTCCACGATATTGTTGATCGGGCGAACACCCGATGCGCGCAGACGCATCCGCAGCCAGAGGGGAGAGGGCGCGATGCGGACGTTTTTGACGACGCGTGCCGTATAGCGCGTGCAAAGCTCGGGCTCGTCAATGGCAACCGTGATGTGATTGGTTACCGTATCGCCGTCTCCGGCACCCTTGACAGCGGGCGTGGGAATGTTCAGCGCACGGTCAAAGGAAACGGCCGTCTCGCGGGCAAGACCGATGACGGAGAGGCAGTCGGGGCGGTTGGAGGTGATCTCAAACTCGACGACGCTGTCCGAGAGCATCAGGGCCTCGCGAATATCCATACCAATCTTATCGGCAAATTCCTCACCGAGAATAAGGATACCGTCCTCGATGGCATCGGGCATATCGTGGGTGGTCAGATTCAGCTCGCCGATCGAGCAGAGCATACCGTTCGACGCCACGCCGCGGAGCTTGCCGGCTTTTATGGTCACGTCACCGGGCAGACGTGCGGGAGCAAGCGCAACCGGAACGATCGCACCGGGGAATACGTTCTGTGCACCGGTGACGATCTGGACGTCTTCACCCTTGCCTACGTCGAGCATACAGATTTGCAGGTGGTCGGAGTTTTCATGGGGGGTAATGGTCGTGATGCGGCCGACGAGTACGTTGTCAATATCCTCGCCGAGAACCTCATAGCCCTCTACCTTCGATCCGGTATCGGTCATGCGGTCGCAATAGGCCTTGTTTTCTATATCGCTGACGTCAACGAAGTCGGCCAGCCAGTTTCGTGAAAGATTCATTCTTTATCTTCCTTTCGGACAAATCAGATTTTGGTAAAATGGGCGTATCGCTCAGAACTGTCTGAGGAAGCGCACGTCGTTTTCATAAAGCAGACGCATATCGTCGATGTGATACTTGAGCATGGTGATGCGCTCGATGCCCATGCCAAAGGCAAAGCCGGAGAACTCGTCGGGATCGATGTTGCAGTTGCGCAGGACGTTGGGGTGAACCATGCCGGCACCGAGAATCTCGATCCAGCCCTCGCCCTTGCACAGACGGCATCCCTTTCCGCCGCAGGCGAAGCAGGAAACGTCAACCTCAGCCGACGGCTCGGTGAACGGGAAGTGGTGGGGACGGAAGCGGATGCGGGTCTCCTCACCGAACATCTGCTTGGCAAAGAGCTCAAGCATACCCTTCAGGTCGCCCATCGTGATGTTCTTGTCGACCACAAGACCCTCAAGCTGATGGAAGAGGGGGGAGTGGGTTGCGTCAACGGCATCCGAGCGGTAAACGCGTCCGGGAGAGATGATGCGGATAGGCGGAAGCTGCTTTTCCATGACGTGTACCTGAACGGGAGAGGTCTGCGAGCGAAGCAGGATGTTCTCGGTGATATAGAAGGTATCCTGCGTGTCGCGTGCGGGATGATTCTCGGGGATGTTGAGGGCTTGGAAGTTGTAGTAGTCGAACTCTACCTCGGGGCCTTCTGCGATCTGGAAGCCCATACCGATAAAGATTTCTTCCATTTCGCGCTGAATGATGGCGAGCGGATGGCGCTGACCGAGCGCGGGTGCGGTACCGGGCATGGTTACGTCGATCTTCTCGTCGCGAAGCTTCTTCTCCAGTGCCGCGGCAGCATTCTTTTCTGCCTGACCGGCGATTGCCTCTTCAATCGAGGCACGAACCTCGTTGGCCAGCTGACCGATGACGGGGCGTTCCTCTGCGGAAAGCTTGCCCATGCCGCGCAGAACGGCGGTCAGCCCACCCTTTTTACCGAGGTATTGGATTCGGATCTGTTCAAGGTCGGCGTCAGCGGCGGCGAGCTGTTCCATTGCCGCCTCGCGAATACGCTCAAGTGTTTCTCTCATAACTTTTCCTTTCTTATTTCTGTACGCAGGGCGTACTTCTGTACATGGAGATTTTGGTGGGCGGGAAATAAAAAAGCCCCGTCCCGATCAGATAATCAGGACGAGACGAATATACGACCCGCGGTACCACCCGTTTTTCGGTCAAAGACCGACACTTTGCGGTCGGTAACGGAAACCACCCGGTGCGAACTACCAATCGAAAACGACCTTCCCCCGCACAGCTCCGAAGCGAAATGCAAACCGTACCGCACAAGGCTCTCTCACCAACCGAGCCCTCTCTGCGTATGCCATGTACGGCCGCTGACTTCATCATTGCATTATGAAAAAAGTATACCACAAATTCCGCAATTTTGCAAGAGGATTTTCAAAAAACCATGAAAAATGCAGGAGATTTCCGCAAAAAACAACACTGCGCTGATGCACAGTGTTCTTTTCTTGTATCATGAAAACCCCGCCATAGTGGCGGGGTTCAAAAAAGGCTATTGCCGATGAGCAGAAAGCAAAGGAAAAGTCAGTGCAGAAAGTTTTTGCACTAAAGGCTCCCTTGTGTAGAAGTGTTGGCGCAAGCGCCGCGAGGTTGCAAAGCAACCTCGGAGCTGTCACCGGAGGTGACTGAGGGATTGTAGACTAAACGATTAGCATTGTATATGATTTATGCGTAACAGCGATATGTTAGGTTGGCAACAATCCCTCCGTCACGGCAAGCCGTGCCACCTCC
>JAZNCR010000071.1:0-7911 GCA_045587605.1 Eubacteriales bacterium | reverse complement strand
AGGATAGCCCTCGTTATCCAGCGTATAGTAGCGGAGGCCGAAGCTCTGGAACTGTGCATTGATCATATTACCATAGGTAAACAGGCCAAGACGGTCTTCCAAGGTGACCTCCCCCTCGCCGGTTGTATCACCGTGAACAGCCGCCGACAGTTCAATCATTTTGTCAAACGTCCATTTACCCTCTCTGACCAGATCATACGGATTCTCAAGATCAAAATCATCAACCAAGGCTTTGTTAAAGTAAGTAACGCAAAGATTATCAAGCAAATTCAAGGATGCCGAGCCCGTAAGAAGATAAAGAGAACCGCCGACCTTCATATTCTCGATATAGCCCTGAGACCACCAGGGCTGAGACAGACCAAGTGCGGAATTGGGGACAAGATCAAGAAAATATCCGTGACCTACGACAGGCAGCATATAGTTTGCCGCGCTTGCGCAGAGGTCGTACTCACCGGTATCGGCATTTATGCTTGCCGCGAGTGCGTTAATATACGTTTGCTTTTCCGAATACGAGCCGGCAACGTCAATATAATTCAGCTGAATCCCAAGATTCTCTTCGATCTTTTTGTCGCGCTTGTAAACGGCATCGCTGACGCGGTCGCCGGTTTGCGACTCAACCGCGAATTCATAAGTGAATTCGCTTCGGATAAGCATATTGACTTCTTTATTGTTATAATTGGCAGTAGGCAGATAATCGAGCACCGAGGGTTCGGCAGCCGTCGTCTCTGCACCGGGCGCCGTTGTAACAGTACCATCGGTAGTCTGCTCACCAGGCTGATCATTGGGCTTGCCGCACGATGCCAGAAGCATAACCGCGAGCAAAAGACATGCGCATAGTCTCATTTTTTTCATCATAATCTCCTCCAAAATAAATGTAGTACAACGTCGAACCGACTTTGTCATTATTATTATACAAGATCATGATGCGCTTTTCCTCTTCTTTAAATCCGTTTTTTCTCTTCTTTTTTGCCATAATGTTTTTTTGCACAAATTTTCCCGTTAAAAGTTCTTGAACTTTATCTTCTTTTTTGCTATAATGATTGCAAAGGCAGGTGTTACTATGGCCAAAAAACATATAAAACACTGGGAAAGCGATCCGTCGAATATTCTGTACAATATCACCTATATTCAGGCAAAGCGACCGTTTAACGCATCGGGAGCAAATATGCGCGAGCTTGCGCTGAAAATCGTCCTGATTCGCAAAGGAAGCGGCGACTGGCAGATAAACGGTCGGGTCTACCACGTGAGCGAGGGGGACGTTCTGCTGATGTCGGGGGGCAAGCAACGCAAGCTGCAGCTCGTTACCGATCCGAACGGTTTGACATACGAATATTTGCGATTTATGCCGATGCTGCTGTATCCCGATATTGAGTTAGCGGAAACGATGTTCATCCGCAGCCGGGGAGGAGACGTCATAAAAGGTGACACCGATGCAGCAAAATATATCGAAGCGACATTCAACGACATCATTCATGACATAGAAGCAGAAAACGGATACACCGCGGTTACCGTAAAAGCGCGCATCGTCCTGATGCTGTCAACCCTTGCAGGCAGCACCAAAAAGACAGCGAACTCGACGGGGATTTGCACGCCTGCGGACTACAAGCTGATCAGTGACGCCGTTGATTACATCTATGCCCACAGCAACGAGCACTGCACCGAAAAAGAGATCGCCGCGCATTTTTACGTTTCGCCCTATTATTTTTCAAGACTGTTTCAGAGCTGTATGGGTACGGGATTTTCCGACTTTGTCCGGAGAGTGCGTATCGAAAATACCCTCGGCAGGCTGCGGAATGAGAAGAATAACGGCATGCGCCTCAACATTCTCGATGCCGCACTTGACGCAGGATTCGGCAGTTCAGCGGGCTTTTACAAGGCGGTAAAAGACATTTACGGCAAAACACCGAAGGAACTAATATAGAACAGATACAAAAACAGTCTCGAAACTTACGTTTCGAGACTGTTTTTTATCTTGGGGCAGCGGTATCCGATGGACAGGTTAATTCCCGCCGGTGGTCTGCGCTGCCTTGCGGGTGTTCAGGAAATCGGTGTATGCTTCCGCGATAAATTTCTCCATCTTGGGAAGAACCATATTCATTCCATCCTCATTGAGATGGCTGAGGTCGGACGGCTCTATGCAATACTTCGTGCGGCATGCGCTATCATCCATATCAATACCCGTGAGCGCGGGATCTGCGGCGTAGAGGCAGACAATGTGGGGATCCTTTCGCTCTTCCGCGATACTGCGCAGAATGTTTGCATAGGTCATATTGGAGTATCCGTTATCGAGTGTTGCGACACGCTTCCATGGCGTGACAAGGACGATCAGCGCATCGGGATAGGTTTCGCGGAGATAGTCGAGCATCGTATTGACCGCACCGTGGAAGGTCTTGGTATCGCGCGAACCGGCCGTTCCGAGCGGAACCCGATTGGTAAGGTCATTTCTGCCCCCTTCAAGGAGGATAATATTCGCATCGCCGCGCTCCATCTCCTTGACACGATTGACCATCGGGTTATTGTTGACGGCATAATCCGACATCGTACTGCTGTTAATACCGTAGTTGATATAGTGCATATCGTACTTTTCCCCGAGCTTGTTGACCCATGTCATCGATTTACCAAGCAAGTGTCCGGCAAAATAACTGTCGCCCATCGCATACATGGTGAGGCCCTCAAGCGCAGAATGATAATATGCATTTACCGCAAGGAGCGCCTCGCCTGCCGCAAGGGGAGATGCATACCCCGATGCGTCGGCAAGATAGTTGACGAAACTGTCACCGCGGGCAGCATTGACCTCGGCGCTGCCGATCAGGTACATGAAGTTGGTGTTCAGCGCGTATGCCCGGACAGCCAGATCGATGAGCTCCAGTGCGTCACCGGTGGTGCCGCCGAAGGAGACGATCGCCGCGTCGGTCTCGTTCCCGATCAGCGCATCGATGATCTCGGTTGACGGGGAGAGATTGAAGATGACCTTGCACTTCTTGTTGTCGGCGAAGCCTTCGGGGAGATAGACCTTGTAGTTGAGCTTTGTGCCCGACAGATCGGTAAAGTAAGCGTCGGTGAGGCTGCCGGTCGCGGTGACGACAAGATCGGTGACAACGGGAACTTCCGTGGACATGACCATATTTGCCTTGATCTCTTTATCGATTACATCGGCAAGCGCTCTGATCTCGGCCTCGATCTTGTTTTGAACGGTGGTCATATCCGAGTTGGTCGAATTGGCGTAATTCAGCTCGACATCCGCAAGATCAATCGAATAAACATTTGACAGGACCACGTTCCCCTTGTAGCTCTGACCGGTGATCTCACCGATTCGCTTCAGGGCGTTGGCTCCATCATTGGGCTTAGAGAGTGCGCCGAGATTGTAGCAATCCTTGACCGTGTAATCTCCTGCTCTCCATCCAAGTCTTCCTGTGACACCGGCGACAAAAGCGTTATTGCTTCCGGTATATTCGACCTCACCGTCGTTGTAGCAGCCGATGAGAGATCCACTGCCGCCGTCAGAGCCGACAATACTGGCGATACCGCCGAGATACATCGCGTCACCGCTGACCTTACCGTGGTTGGCCGAATAGGAAAGGGTAGCATTTTTTCCGAGCGGCCCGCTGATGCCGCCGGCGAAAGAGCTATTGGAGACAGCGTTGCCGATAACCGTCGCATAGTTGACGATATACTTTGCGTCGGCCCCCAGAAGTCTGCCGAATACGCCACCGGTGCTGTCGTTAGAAGAAACCACGACATCCTCCTTGACCACGATCGAGGAGATCTCGGCCGCCTCCACGTAAGCCGCCAGAGCACCTGCATAGGCACCTTTATTGGTGGACTGCGCATTGATCGAAGAATCTGCAATGACCAGATTCTTGAAGTAGCCGTCGGTGATGACGTAGCCGAAGAGGCCGCTGAAGATGGAGGCATCGTCGCGTGTAATGCTGATACCCGAAACAGTATAGCCCTTGCCGTCAAAGCTGCCGGCAAAGGCAATCTTGTTTGTGCTCGAATAGACGCCGATGGGTGTCCATTCGATCTTCGCAAGATCGATGTTACCGCCAAGGACAAAATGCTTGCCGGCAAAGGAATTGCCATTGGCAGAGACCTCCTGTGCCAGATAGGCAAGCTGGGCGCCGGTTTTGATGACGTAGGGGAACTTCTTCGAGCCGCTGCCACCCGCAAAGGAGGTTGCGACGGTTCCGTCCCAAACGTCGGTATCGGCCGTTTCGCCGCCGCTCACGATCGGGGGGGCGGCACTTTCATTCGAATCTGCAGGAGCGGTCGTTTCGCTGCCTTGCTCAACTGTTGTTTCCGCGCTTTCTTCCGAAACGTCGGGAGTGGACGGTTCGGTGACTTCCGACCGAGCGGCGGAAACAACCATATTTGCGTTGATCTCTTTATCGATTACATCGGCAAGCGCTCTGATCTCGGCCTTGGTCTTGTTTTGAACGGTGGTCATATCCGAGTTGGTCGAATTGGCGTAATTCAGCTCGACATCCGCAATATCGATCGAATAAACATTTGACAGGACCACATTCCCCTTGTAGCTCTGACCGGTGATCTCACCGATTCGCTTCAGGGCGTTGGCTCCATCATTGGGCTTGGAGAGTGCGCCGAGATTGTAGCAAGCCTTGACAGCATAATCACCCGACGACCATCCAAGTCTTCCCGTGACACCGGCAACAAAAGCGTTGTTGCTTCCGGTATATTCCACATCGCCGTCATTGTAGCAGCCGATCAGACTTCCGCCGCCACCTGCACCGACAATACTGGTAATACCGCCGAGATACATCGCGTCACCGCTGACCTTACCGTGGTTGACCACGTAACTAAGCGTAGCATTTCTTCCGATCGGTCCGCTGACGCCGCCGGCAAAAGAGCTTTCGGTGACCGCATTGCCGACAACCGTCGCGTAGTTGACGACATATTTTACATCGCTGTCGTAAATTCTGCCGAATACGCCGCCGGTGCTGTCGTTAGAAGAAACCATGACATCTTCCTTGACCAGAATCGAGGAGATCTCGGCCGCCTCAATGTAAGCCGCTGCGGCACCTGCATAGGCGCTCTTGCTGGCAGACTTTGCATCGATCGAAGAATCTGCGATCACAAGATTCTTGAAGTAACCGTCGGTGATGACGTAGCCGAAGAGGCCACTGAAGATCGAAGCATCGTCGCGCGTAATGCTGATGCCCGAAACAGTATGTCCCCTGCCGTCAAAGCTGCCTGCAAAGGCAATACGATTTTTGCCGGCATTGACACCGATGGGCGTCCATTCGATCTTAGCCAGATCGATGTTTCCGCCAAGGACGAAATGCTTGCCAGAAAAGGCGTTGCCCTTCTCAGCAACCTGCTGAGCAAGATAGGCAAGTTGGGCACCGGTTTTGATCATATACGGATCGGCCTCCGTACCGCTGCCGCTTGCAAAAGAGGTTGCTACGCTTCCGTCCCAAACATCAAGAGAGGGGGGATCGCTGACGTTATCTGCAGAGGGGGCGGTAGTTTCATCCGAACCGGCAGCAGCGGTCGTTTCGGCGGCGCGCACAGCAGTGGTTTCGGCGCTTTCCGCCGAGCCGGCAGGCGCGGTCGTTTCGGCGGCGCGATCAACCGTCGTTTCTGCGCTTTCATCCGAAACGGCGGGAGTGGATGGTTTGGCGCCCTCGTACGGTGCAGGCTCAAAATTCTCGGCAATGTAGCTGCAGAGCAGGAGGGCCTCGTTGACGATGTGGTAATTGATCCCCGCCTCATACACCTCGGTATAGAAGTCGTACGACTCGCACTGGGCGTTATAGACGAACGACAGCATACGAAGGTTGCCCTTGTATGCGTTGAGCTGGTCTGCTACACCGGAAAGATGCTTTTGATAATCTTCACCGACTTCGGAAAAGCCGAATCGGATAAAGGGGGTGAAATCGTGCGCATCGATGACGCTGTTGTTGCCGTCGAGTGTACCCTTATCGATGATATATACGATACCGGCTTTCCCCGAGCGCGCACATGCGATTGAACGATAGGTATCGACAATCGAGTAGTTGTTTTCCCTAAACCATTTATGCGAACTGTAGACGATATTCGAGAGGCTCTCGTACTTCTCCATCAGCGGCCAGATATCCTGTTCAAAATCCCAGTAAGGGATGTCGCTGTCCTCGGGATACTTGGCGTCAAGGTAGATAAAGATGCGATTTGCGCACACCTTGATGACCTCCTCAAGGGTGGCGATCTTATAGGGCGTCACAGCTGCCTCCGATCCGCCGCGACCCGCTTTGAGGTTCAGCTGCATAAGCTGCTCGTATGTCCAATCGGCAACCTTTTCGGAGGTGGGAAGACCGTTCTTGCCTGCCATTTCCGAGAAATTTGTCATTCTGGTGAGCGTTGCGTCGTGCATCACGATCAGAACACCATCTTTTGTGCGTCGAGGATCGATCTCGATCATATCACACCCCATTCTGATCGCGCTGATGACACCCTCGACCGAGTTGTCGGGATAGTACACGCTGTCACCGCGGTGCGCGCAGGACATCAGTCTGCCGTCCACGTCGTAGGTCGCTGCGTACTTTTCCTCATAATCGCGCATCCATTCAGGCGTCTCGAATTCGAGCGCCCAGTGCATGGGGAGAGATTCGATGTCATCGATATAGCTGCGGTCTGCGGGGAGCGTATAGCTGTACTCCAGTTCGGAAAGGGCATATGCGCGCTTGTCCGTTTCTCTGAGCATTTTGCAGAACTCAGCACAGGCCATCTCAACTGCCGTCTGATTGCCGGCCTTGATCTGAATGCCGCGCTCAGTTGCTTCAACGGCAAAATCATCATGGCCGTATTCCTTCGATTCCGCGCCCTGCAGAGTTTTGCCGACTTCGATCTCATGTGCGGCGGAAGAAAAGCCCTCCGGATAGACCGTGAGAAACGTACCCGTCAGCTTGCCGATTCTGTCTGCAACTTCTCTGGCAGCGTTTTTGTGCGCTGCGCCGTAAACGATCACATACTCCGAAATCGGCGTTTCACCGATGGTAAGGTCGGCTTTTTCGTATTTCGCCCGGGTGATGTCGTTCAGTGCAGGGCTTACCGTCAGCGCACCATCGGCAAGATAGTTTTTGATAAAGGATTCAACTGCAAGAATCACGGCATCCTCGCTGCCGCCCGAGATGACGAGCTTGCTGCCGATGACTGCGATCACGCTGTCGTTGTAGCGAAGATCGGCGATCGCAGCATCTGATTCCTCGCGCTCGGTGTCGCCGACGAGGATCTCACATGCGTACGCCTCCTGACCGGGCAGAACAAAATCGTCGGTGATCTCGATCTCGATGCCGTATTTCTCGTTGATCGCGTTGCGCAGTTTGATGACCGCTGCGGTAAGCTCGCTTGATGCGGCTTGGGGGCGAACGAGTTTGTACGTGGTCGCACCGTCTGCGACGATATGAATGCCGGCCGCCGCAGGAGCGGCAGTCATTTCGTTTGTAAGTGTTTTGATATCCTCTTCTCTCGCACAGGCGCCAAGGACAAACAGTGCAGACAGTAGAAGCGCAAGAATTGAGATCTTTCTTTTCATATTTTTCGCTGTCCTCCTTTTAGCGTATAACCGCTCCGTCGAATGGCGGAGCGGTCATAACTAAAACATAATTTATCAGACTTTAGTTGGTCTTTTCAATCGCACGAGTCAGCACAAAAAGCTCAGGATTCCGGGTAACCTTCTTAAACGTCACCGCAGTCACCGGGCCAAGTACCTCGCCGTTGGCCACAACATCCACGAGTTCATAGCCCTCGGCAATGCTGATCTCAACCGTGCCATTGCGCTTGTACTTGATGGTCGTGTCGCCGGAAATACTGCAGTTCTCACCGATCAGCTGAATATCATATCTCTGCGCATAGAGAGCAGCCAGCGCGAACAGCGGCGAAGAAAAAATATTGTCGTCCTTAGCGCCGGATACC